>NZ_JBLQTA010000005.1:275096-291283 GCF_048159625.1 Ciceribacter azotifigens
CCCCGCTGCTTTTCTTGCGGCGAGCGCCCTTGACTTTTTCAGCCGTCTGATAGGTACGATTGCGAAAATCCTCGCCCGGCATCCGCAAGCTGGCGGCGAGGTCATCCTTTCGAGGATGCGGCGTGGATCGGCGCGGCACGGCTTTCTTCGTTCAACCGATAGGAGCCTCAAACCATGACCACGCGAAAGATCACGATCCCTGCCTTCCTCGAAGTCCGCACCGAAGGCAATGAGACTGCCTTCGTCAGCTTCGAGAAGATTGCAGCCTCGGCCGAGCTACAAGCCCGGCTCCTTCCCCGCGACCGTAGGCGCTTCATGATCGCGCAGGCTCGCTTGCGCGGCGGGTTCAAGACGGCGGAAGATGTCGTCCTGACGCTCGATCAGTGGTGGGCGATGATGCGTGCCGCCCGCCGGTTCGGCCTCGACATGCCCCGCGTGCGTGTTGAGACGTAGGCCGCCTTCCTTCCGGCCATAGCGGGCCGCTGGCGGGCTTTGCGCCTTCGCCGCCCTGCGATAGCCGGAAACGCTCAGACGCGCGCCTACGTGGCGCGCGTCGCCTGACCGAGGCAATCCCATGACCGTCGCCGAGCACCGCCTTGAGGTCATCAGGCAGACCGAGCGCCCCATTGCGAATGCTGATCGAAAAAAAATCTTTGGTCCTATCGAGCGATAGCGAACGGCGAAAATAGGACCACCGCTAGGACCAATGATCCGCCAGAACCGAGAACTACAAGATAAATCAATCTGTTATGGGGAAACGGTTGGCGGAGAGGGTGGGATTCGAACCCACGATACGGTTGCCCGTATGCCGCATTTCGAGTGCGGTGCTTTCGACCACTCAGCCACCTCTCCGGTCACATTGGTCGGCGCGATTTGTGCGCGGGCTGTCTCATAGCGACGAAAGTCCGGCCTGACAAGGGTGAATATCAAATCACCCAAAGCTTTTGTCTTGACAGTTTTTTGCGCCTCACGTATGCGGACGGTGAATTAGGCATGGGCTAACTGCGCCTTGATTTCTCTGCCCTTTGGGCAGAGTTCGCCGGCAGGTATGAACGGTTCTTCGTGAGCCGAACAAGCCTGCTCCATCCGACTGGCAAAAAGACGGCCGTCCCGCAGGGGCAGAGCCGGAACGAACATGAAAGGATAAAAAATGTTCGCAGTCATCAAGACCGGCGGTAAGCAGTACCGCGTTGCAGCCAATGACGTGCTGACCATCGAAAAGCTGGAAGCCGCCGCTGGCGACAAGATCGAATTCACCGAAGTCCTCGTGATCGGCGAAGGCGCCGACGCCAAGATCGGCGCTCCCTTCGTGAAGGGCGCCAGCGTCAAGGCGGAAGTTGTTGAGCATAATCGCGGCAAGAAGGTCATCGCCTTCAAGAAGCGCCGTCGCCAGAACTCCAAGCGTTCGCGCGGCCATCGCCAGCACCACACGGTCGTCCGCATCACGGACATCGTTGCGGCTTAACGGTTCACGGGTACTTAAGGTTTAAAGGAGAAGTCCAATGGCACACAAAAAAGCTGGCGGTTCCTCGCGCAACGGTCGCGATTCCGAATCCAAGCGCCTTGGCGTGAAGAAGTTCGGCGGCGAAGTCGTTATTCCGGGCAACATTATCGTTCGTCAGCGCGGCACGCAGTGGCATCCCGGCGCCAACGTCGGCATGGGCAAGGACCATACCCTCTTTGCACTCGCCGCCGGTAATGTCGCCTACCGTACGAAGGCCAATGGCCGCGTGTACGTGTCGGTCATGCCGAAAACGGCAGAAGCAGCGGAATAAGCCGGTAACGCTCTAAAACAGCCGGCGTCGCATCGACCCGGCTGGACTTAGCAGGTTCAGAAAAAGCCAGAAGGGGAGATGGGGCGCCACCCAACTCCCCTTTTCTTTTGCGCTTTTTTTACTCGAAGGAGGACTGAACCATGCAAAGTGAGCTGTTACGGGACGACCAGTACCGGTCGCCCAAGGACCGGCTGAGGCCGGATCGTTTAAGGAGCGATTGCCCTGTCCTGTTGTCGCAGAGGCTCGTCATGCGCGCGCCCCACGAAGAAGACATCGACGCCCTTTCCCATCTCGCCAACAACGCCGCCGTCGCGACCATGGTGTCGCGGATGCCTCATCCCTACACGGCAAAAGACGCCGCCGACTTCGTGCGACGCTCCAATCTCGGCGAGATCGGCAAGTGCGTCTACGCGATTACGAAGGCGGAGAACGGCGCCTTCCTGGGCTGCTGCGGACTGGAGCCGCATCAAAGCGATCCCGAGACACTGGAGATCGGCTACTGGCTCGGCCAGCCTTATTGGAACCAGGGTTATGCGACCGAGGCAGCACATGCGCTCATCGACATGGCATTCCGTACCCGTGAGATCCGTTTCATCGACGCCCGCTGCCGCGTGACGAACATCCCATCCCGGCGCGTAATCCAGAAGTGCGGCTTCCAGTTCCAGGGATCCGGGATGGTCGGCAGCCTTGCGCTCGGCGGCATGGTGCCGGTCGAGTGGTACCGGCTGGATCGGAAGACCTGGATGTCTCTGAAGAGCTGGGGAGAGATGCGATGAACGCGCTGCTCCGCAGAGAAGCGTCCTCGCTTCCCGGACCCTGCCCGGTCGTTCGTACCGGGCAACTGGTGCTGCGCCCGCACAAGATGAGTGATGCCCCCGCGATTGCCGAATCCCTTGGCGATTTTCAGGTCGCACGCATGCTGGCGCGGGTCCCCGTGCCGTTCGACCTGCAAGACGCCACCGACTGGCTGAACCGCACCGGTGCCATTGCGACACCGGACTGGTCATTCGCCATCACCACGGGCGACGACGTCCATATCGGGGCGGTTGCCATCGAGCTTAGAAACGGGCGATGGCATCTCGGCTACTGGCTGAACCGTTACTTCTGGGGAAGAGGCATAATGAGCGAGGCGGCCGCGGCCGGGATTGATCGCTTCTATCGACGCATGCCCGAGGCGATCATCCATTCCGGTGCGTTCGCGGACAACACGGCATCGCTCAAAATTCAGGAGAAGCTCGGCTTCTCGATCATGCGCTGTGATAACCTCTACGGCCGCGCACGGGGAGCAATGACACCCCATATCGAAACCAGGCTTGTCCCGGCGAGTTTCCGTCGTCCGGCATGCCTGTAGACTGGCCGACAGAAGCCGTTGCCGGACGGTCGGGGCCGTCCGGCAATATCAAGCCAAAGCAGAAAACGATCATGCCTTTCCGGACGGATCGAATTTCATGCCGACGACGATGCCAAACTGAATGTTGTAAGTCGCGAAGTTCGCGATACTCTTTGACCTTCGGACAAACGGCCTATATCGATGGCCCGCAAAATCCGCCCATTCCGACAGTTGATCCATGGCAGTGCGATGAAATTTCTCGACGAAGCAAAAGTCTACATTCGATCCGGTGACGGCGGTGCCGGCAGCGTTTCTTTCCGACGTGAGAAGTTCATCGAGTTCGGCGGCCCCGATGGCGGCGATGGCGGCCGTGGCGGCGACGTCTGGGTGGAAGCCGTCAACGGTCTCAACACGCTGATCGACTTCCGTTTCCAGCAGCATTTCAAGGCGAAGACCGGCCAGCACGGCATGGGCCGCAACCGGACCGGCGCCAATGGCGGCGACGTTACCCTGAAAGTGCCGGTCGGAACGCAGATCTTCGAGGAAGACAACGAGACGCTGATCGTCGACATGGTGCGCGAAGGCCAGCGCTTCCGGCTGGCCGCCGGCGGCAATGGCGGATTCGGCAACGCGCACTTTAAGTCGTCGACCAATCAGGCCCCCAACTGGGCCAATCCGGGTCTCGAGGGTGAGGAAAAGACAGTCTGGTTGCGGTTGAAGCTCATCGCCGACGTCGGCCTTGTGGGACTTCCGAACGCCGGCAAATCCACATTCCTGGCGACCTGCACCCGCGCACGGCCGAAGATTGCCAACTATCCGTTCACAACGCTTCATCCGAACCTCGGTGTGGCAACCGTCGACGGACGGGAATTCGTCCTCGCCGACATTCCGGGCCTGATCGAGGGCGCGCATGAGGGCGTCGGCATCGGCGACCGCTTCCTCGGCCACGTCGAACGTACCCGCGTCCTCCTGCATCTCGTGTCGGCGCAGGAAGAGAACGTCAGCAAGGCTTACAAGACAGTGAAACACGAGCTCGAAGCCTATGGCGGCGGCCTTGTCGAGAAACAGGAGATTGTCGCGCTTTCGCAGATCGACGTGCTCGACGATGCGGAGTTGAAGAAGAAGGCGGCAGCACTCAAGCGCGCCTCGGGCAAGACGCCATTGCTGCTTTCGGCGGTGACGGGCAAGGGGATGACTGAGGCACTACGCGCCCTGCGTGACGTCGTCACGGGCGACAGCGAGTCCGAAGCGGAAATCCCCGAGCGTCCCCACAAGAAGCGTGAACACGACGAGGTGGCCGAGGACGACGATCAATGACAACCGGCGAAAGATCCCTGTCGCACTACCGCCGTGTCGTCATCAAGATCGGCTCGGCTTTGCTCGTCGACCGCAAGAGCGGGCTCAAATCCTCATGGCTCGACGCGATTTGCCAGGACATCGCCGATCTGAAGGCGAAGGGAGTGGACGTACTCGTCGTCTCTTCCGGTGCGATTGCGCTCGGCCGAACCGTTCTCGACCTGCCGTCTGGCGCGCTGAAGCTTGAGGAAAGCCAGGCGGCCGCAGCCGTGGGACAGATTTCTCTCGCACGCGCATGGTCGGAGAGCCTGTCGCACTTCTCGATCGTCGCCGGCCAGATCCTGTTGACGCTCGGTGACACAGAGGAACGACGGCGCTATCTCAACGCCCGCGCCACCATCAATCAGCTTCTGAAAATCGGTGCGGTACCGATCATCAACGAGAACGACACGGTTGCGACCACCGAAATTCGCTACGGCGACAACGACCGGTTGGCCGCACGCGTTGCCACCATGGCAGGCGCCGATCTCCTGATCCTGCTCTCCGATATCGACGGCCTCTACACAGCACCACCGCATCTCGACGCGAATGCGCTCTTTCTCGAAACCGTTGCCGAGATTACACCTGAGATCGAAGCGATGGCCGGTGGCGCCGCCTCGGAACTCTCGCGAGGCGGCATGCGTACGAAGATCGATGCAGGCAAGATCGCCACTGCGGCGGGTTGTGCGATGATCATCGCGTCCGGCAAGACCGACAATCCGATCCGCGGGATCGTCCAAGGCGCGCGCCACTCGTGGTTCGCCCCGTCCCCGGCCCCCGTGACGGCGCGTAAGACTTGGATCGCGGGACAATTGCAAGCTGCGGGCGAACTCCATGTCGATGCCGGAGCGCAAGCCGCACTGCGCGCCGGCAAAAGCCTTCTGCCGGCAGGCGTAAGAGAGGTGGTCGGCCAGTTCAGCCGTGGCGACACTGTAAGCGTCATCGGAGAACAGGGCCGAGAGATCGCTCGCGGGCTGGTATCCTACGACGCTGACGAGGCTCGCAAGATCGCGGGCAGAAAGTCCGGCGAGATCGAGGAGATCCTCGGCTATGCCGGGCGTGCCGCGATGATCCACCGCGACGATCTCGTGATGACTGATGCCGCACGCAAGAAGGCTGACGTCTCCGCGAAGAACAAGGACAAAGCCAATGCTTGATGCAGTTGCCACTTCTGACGACATTCAAGCGCTGATGCTCGATATCGGTTCTCGCGCCAGAGCGGCAGCCCGGCCGCTTGCAATTGCGACGACCGAACAGAAGAACCGCGCACTGCACGCCATGGCGCAGGCAGTCGTCGACAGCACGGAGCTGATTCTCGCCGCCAACGCCATCGATGTCGAGAATGGCAAGGCTTCGGGCCTGACAGGTTCCTTCATGGATCGCTTGACGCTTGATGCCGGCCGGGTCGCAGCGATCGCCCAGGGTATACGTGAAGTCGCGGCGCTCACGGATCCCGTGGGCGAGGTCATTGCCGCATGGGATCGCCCCAACGGCCTTCATATCGAGCGCGTACGCACGCCCCTCGGCGTCATCGGCGTCATTTATGAAAGCCGCCCGAACGTCACGGCCGATGCCGGAGCGCTCTGCCTCAAGGCCGGCAATGCCGTTATCCTCCGGGGAGGCTCTGACTCAGCCCATTCCTCGCGTGCCATCCATGCCTGCCTTGTGGAGGGCCTCCGATCGGCGGGCCTTCCGGAGGACGCGATCCAGCTGGTGCCGGTAACCGACCGCGCGGCCGTCGGGGCCATGCTCGCCGGCCTCGGAGGATCCATTGACGTCATCGTACCGCGGGGTGGCAAGAACTTGGTCGCGCGGGTCCAGTCGGAAGCCCGCGTACCCGTGTTCGCACATCTGGAAGGTCTCTGCCACGTTTACGTCGATCGCTCCGCCGATCTGGAAATGGCCAGGAAGATCGTGCTCAACGCGAAAATGCGACGTACCGGTGTCTGTGGCGCCGCCGAGACCCTTCTGGTCGACCGCGCCGCCGCCGGCACGCACCTGGTTCCGATTCTGGAAACGTTGGCACAGGCCGGCTGCGAGCTTCGCGCCTCACCGGAGGTGAGAGCTCTATTTCCGACTGCGATGCCGGCAACGGAGGAGGACTGGCGAACGGAATATCTCGACGCCGTGATCGCGGTCACACTCGTGGACGGCGTGTCTGGTGCGATAGAGCATATCGCCCGCAATTCATCCAATCATACGGAGGCCATTGTCGCTGAAGATCCGAAGGCTGTTGAGCGGTTCTTCAACGAAGTTGACTCCGCGATCCTCCTGCATAACGCGTCCACGCAGTTTGCCGACGGCGGCGAGTTCGGGATGGGAGCGGAAATCGGGATTGCCACCGGAAAGATGCACGCTCGAGGTCCCGTCGGCGTCGAACAGCTGACGTCGTTTAAGTACCGGGTTCACGGCACCGGACAAGTCAGGCCCTGACGTGCGAGAAGAGGCGATCGCCCATCGCTACCGGTTCATGCCACACGTGGAGCGTGGCATGGTCGTCGGACTGTTCGGCGGATCGTTCAATCCCCCGCACGAAGGTCATCTGTTGGTGGCGGAAATCGCGCTTCGGCGCCTCGGTCTCGACCAATTGTGGTGGATCGTCACGCCCGGCAATCCCCTGAAGAGCCGCAGTGCTCTCCCCCCGTTGAGCCACCGGCTGGAACTCTGCGAGGCACTGGTGCGGGATCCCCGCATCAAGGTTACCGCGTTCGAGCAGACACTCGGGACGTCCTACACGGCGGAGACGTTGAGTTTTGTAAAGCGTCGCAATCCGCAAGTAGACTTTGTCTGGATCATGGGCGCGGACAATCTGAAGAGCTTTCACCGCTGGCAGCATTGGCGCCGAATCGCAACGACCTTCCCGATCGCCGTGATCGACCGCCCGGGAGCGACGCTTTCCTATCTCTCCTCGAAGATGGCCCGGACTTTTTCCCGCGCGCGCATCGACGAGGACGACGCCGCAGTGCTCTGGAAGAAATTGCCGCCAGCCTGGACGTTCATTCATGGACCACGCTCTTCTCTCAGTTCCACAGCGCTGCGAGAAGCGGCCGAGGGATAGCATTTGCAGCACGACCCTTGAAAGATCGCAGATTTGATGCCACCTTTTGAGGGTATCTGCCGAGTCTGGCAGAGAGCAACGTGCTGTTCTTCAAGGAAAGGAAAGACTCTGACAACAGTACATACCAAGGGACGCACACCGGTTGTCGTCCCAAAGAGCACGGAACGTGGCGCATTTGCCGTGGCCCGCGCTCTCGAGCAGGTCCTCGCAAGTCTCGAGGACTCGAAAGCAGAAGACATCGTCACCATCAACATTGCCGGAAAGTCGGCACTCGGCGATTACATGGTCATCGCCTCCGGGCGTTCGACCCGACATGTCGTCGCGATCTGCGAGCATCTCATTTCGGACCTGAAGGACGAGGGCTTCGGTAGCCCCCGCGTGGAAGGGCTCGACACGGGTGACTGGGTGCTCATCGACGCTGGTGATGTCATCGTACACGTCTTCCGTCCGGAAATCCGTGAGTTCTACAACATCGAGAAGATGTGGGCGGCTCCGGAGATGGAGGAAGGCAAGCTGCACTAACAGACGGATAACACCGGTATCCGCTGTGCCGATTGAAGTGGCAACGGCCAAGGTTGCCACTACTGGTCCTTGTGGCCAATCAATGGAATAGGGACATGCGCATTGGCATCTTTGCCGTCGGGCGACTGAAGGCCGGCCCGGAAAAGGAACTTGCTTCCCGTTATATCGAGCGCTTTGCCAAAGCAGGTCCCGCTACCGGACTTGAGTTCGCCCGGACCGTGGAGATCGCTGAAAGTCGTGCGTCGAACGCCGCGACGCGCAAGCGCGAGGAAGCCGCAGAGCTCATCAAGGCGATGCCGGCCGGGTCGTTGTTGGTCGTACTCGATGAGCACGGAAAGGCGCTCGACAGCGAGCAATTCGCAGATTTGCTTGGGACGTATCGAGATCGCGGCCAGCGAGATCTGGTGATCCTGATCGGCGGAGCCGATGGCGTCGATCCTGATCTTCACGGGAAGGCCGGCGCCGTTCTCAATCTCGGCCGTATGACCTGGCCGCATCAGCTCGTGCGTATCCTCATCGCGGAGCAACTCTACCGTGCGGTAACGATCCTTTCCGGTCACCCCTACCACCGGGCATGAACGCTGCCTGCGGACGCAAAGTCCGATTGCAGTTGCGCCTTTGCGCATCCGACCAAATCAGCTTATTTTCGCGGCAACATCGGGAAAGCGATTTGCTGCACAGAGTCCAGACAGAGTCTGCCGCTGTCGACCCGGCCGGAAGCCGTTACGCGCTTCTCCCGGCCTGTGTCGTCGCGTTGGTCCTTGCCCTATTCCCCATCCACGATGACGGTCGCGCACTCGCTCAGGACGCGGGTGGAAAGGCCTCTTCTTCACCTAGCGGCAGCGCGTCGGAAACTGCACCCGACCTTGTCCTGCGTCAGAAGCGAGACGAGGTCAGCCGGGAGTTGCAGGACCTCTCCCGGACCATCCATCTCTCTGAAGAGAAAGCTGCCGAGCTTGAAACAGACATTGCCGCGCTCAAGAAGGATGCGGTGGACTTGCGATCCGCATTGATCGAATCTGCCGAGCGGCGCAAGGAGCTGGAGAAAAAGATCAACGACAGTGAGGCGAAGCTCGCCGGGTTTGGTGTTCGGGAAGACGAAATCCGTCGCTCGTTCCGCGAGCGGCGCGCGGTCCTCGCCGAAGTGCTGGCAGCCTTGCAGCGAATGGGGCGGAATCCGCCCCCCGCCCTACTCGTCAGTCCGGAAGATGCCCTTGCCTCGGTGCGAACCGCGATCCTCCTCGGCGCCGTCGTTCCGGGCATCCGCAAGGAAACGGAGGAACTGGCGGCAGATCTGCAGGAGCTGGCGGATCTGAAGACAAAAATCGGTGCGGAAAAGGAAGCGCTTGTTACCACCATGGCAAGCCGACAGGAGGAGGAGCGCCGGATGGACTTGCTCCTGATCGCGAACGAACGGCTCTCGCGCTCCCGCGCAGACGAACTGGCGACGGAACGCCAGCGTTCCGAACAATTGGCTGAGCAGGCCTCCAATCTCGAACAGCTCATCGCCTCTCTCGAGGGCGAGATCACGTCCGTCCGCGAAGCCGCCGAGAAGGCAAAACAGGAGGAGGAACGTCGCCGCGCGCAAACGGAGGAACAGCGTCAAAAGGCGCGAGAGCTCGCTGAAAGCCTGCCCGACAAAAACCGTATTGCCCCGGCATATCCGTTCTCCGAACTGAAGGGCAAGTTGGAGCTGCCTGTGGCGGGGGAAATCCTGCGCCGTTTCGGCGATCCGGACGGGACCGGCCATACGGCAATGGGCGTGACGATCGCTGCAGCCTCGGGATCGTTGGTGACGGCGCCGTCGGACGGTTGGGTCGTGTTTGCCGGCGAGTTCAGAAGCTACGGACAGATGATCATTCTGAATACGGGCGACGGTTATCATGTCGTCCTCTCCGGGATGGACGAGGTCAGTACCAGTCAAGGCAAGTTCGTTCTCTCCGGCGAGCCCATCGGAACGATGGGCGAGAAGAGACTGGCGAGCGCCACGGCATTGACGCTGGAAACCGATCGCCCGACGCTTTACATTGAATTCAGGAAAGACGGAAAACCTGTTGATTCCCGTCCCTGGTGGACTGGTCAGGACTCTGGAAAGGCACAGAATGGTACGTAGGGTTTCACTTCTTCTCGTCGGCGCGTTGATGGGCGCGACGGCGATGGGCGTCATTTACTCGGCAGGTGTTCCCGCGCAGGCCGCCGGACCCTCCACCTACAAGGAACTGGCGATTTTCGGCGACGTCTTCGAGCGCGTCCGCGCGCAATACGTGACGCCGCCGGACGAAGAAAAGCTGGTCGAAAACGCCATCAACGGCATGCTGAGTTCGCTCGATCCACATTCGAGCTACATGAATGCCAAGGATGCGGCCGATATGCAGACCCAGACCAAGGGTGAGTTCGGCGGCATTGGTATCGAAGTCACCATGGAAGATGAGCTCGTAAAGGTCATCACGCCGATCGACGACACGCCGGGCGCCCGCGCCGGCATTCTGGCCGGCGATCTGATCTCCGAGATCAACGGCGAACCGGTGCGTGGTTTGAAGCTTGAAGAAGCCGTCGAAAAGATGCGGGGCGCGGTCAATACGCCCATCAAGCTGACGGTCTTGCGCAAGGGCGCCGACAAGCCTCTCGAGTTCAACATCGTGCGCGAGATCATCGCGGTCAAGGCGGTCAAGTCGCGCGTCGAAGGAGACGTCGGCTATCTTCGGGTGATCTCCTTTACGGAGAAGACGTATGACGACCTCGAAGCGGCGATCACGAAAATCAAGAAGGAAGTCCCGGCCGACAAGCTGAAGGGCTATGTTCTCGACCTTCGACTGAACCCCGGCGGTCTTCTGGATCAGGCGATCTACGTCTCCGACGCATTCCTCGAAAAAGGAGAAGTGGTCTCCACGCGCAGTCGCAACGCAGACGATACGCGCCGCTTCAATGCCAGCGCAGGCGACCTGACCGACGGCAAGCCGGTCATCGTACTGGTGAACGGCGGTTCTGCATCGGCGTCGGAGATCGTGGCCGGTGCCCTGCAGGATCTGAAGCGTGCCACCGTTCTTGGAACCCGCTCGTTCGGCAAGGGTTCCGTGCAGACGATCATTCCGATGGGCGAGAAGGGTGCCTTGCGCCTGACGACGGCGCTCTATTACACGCCGTCGGGTAAGTCGATCCAGGGCACCGGTATCGAACCCGATATCAAGGTCGAGCAGCCCCTGCCGGAAGATCTGAAGGGACGCGTGCGGGCGGAAGGTGAATCGGCTCTGCCTGGTCATATCCAGGGACAGAACGAGACCAACGAAGGTTCCGGTTCCTTTGCCTATGTGCCGCCGGAAGCGAAGGACGACGTTCAGCTGAACTATGCTCTGGACCTGCTGCGGGGCAATAAGACGGACCCGTCCTTCCCGGCAGATCCCGAAAAGGCGGTCGTTGCCAAGTAAATGAGCGGGCGCCGGAAAACTCCGGCGCCCGTTTTTCTGCCGCATGAGGGGACGGAAGAAGACATTGGGGGCTGACCTGCACAAACCGCTGGGACAGGGCGAGAAGCGCCGTCCCCGCAAGGCAATTGGCGTTTCTTGGCGAGCAATTGGAAGTTTCTCGGGTGCCTCGGTTATTCTTGGTCTCTCTCTATTTTCCGCCCTGACGCCGCTGCCGCTGCGCGGTTCAACGCCGAGCCTGCAGTCTTCCGCAGCCCCCGGCCAAGATGCGGCAGGCGAGATCGCGGAGCAGGTACCGGGTGGCGCCGGGTTGGCGGCAACCCGACCGGCGGCTGGCGCCAATGTGGAGCGGACGGTGACTGACAACGGAACGATTGTCACAAAGTACAGTCCGAAGGCGCGCGGTAACAGCGGACCATTGTTGATCGATACCCCGCGCGTCGGGCAGGATCCGCGCATGGCGGGAACGCCGAATGAACTCCTTCTCGAGGACAGTCCCCAGGGCCGGCTGCCGACAGTCGGACCTGACGGGCTCCGGCCAATTGATCAGTATGCACGGCCATGGTCAGGTGCCAGGGGCACGCGAATCACCATCGTCGTCGGAGGCCTGGGACTCAGCCAGACGGGCACGCAGCGAGCCATTCGCGAGCTTCCGGGAGAGATTACGCTTGCATTTGCGGCGACGGGCAACAGTCTCCAGCGCTGGATGCAGGAGGCACGGCGGGACGGCCACGAAATTCTGCTACAGGTCCCCCTTGAGCCTTTCGATTACCCGAGCAACGACCCGGGACCCGGTACGCTTCTGACGACCGCCAGACCGGACACCAACATCGCCAATCTTCATGAGGCAATGGCAAGCATCACCAACTACACGGGAATCATGAATTATATGGGCGGCAAGTTCCTCGCGGACGCCAATGCACTTGAGCCTATAATGCGTGATATCGGTAAGCGTGGCTTGCTGTTTTTCGACGACGGATCGTCCGCTCGCTCGTTGAGCGGTCAGATGGCGAAGGCGATGGGAATGCCTCAGGCGTTCGCCGATGTACAGATCGACGGGCAACTCGACCAGCAGGCGATCCTGCGCCGTCTGGACGAACTGGAGCGCATCGCTCTGCGGAAGGGAAGTGCAACCGGTGTCGGCTCGGCCTTCGACGAGACGATTGACGCCGTTCGGCAGTGGAGCGAAGAAGCATCACGTCGCGGCATCGAGATCGTAGCGATCTCGGCGCTGGCGGAAAACCCTTAGCCGTGAAGGATCGATATGTCTCATACGAGTGAACGGACAGTCCAGGCCGAAGATCTGCCTTATCGTCCCTGCGTCGGAGTCATGGTTCTCAATCAAGAGGGATTGGTCTGGGTCGGACGTCGCATTCCGGCGGAGAATTCAGAGTTTGACGGTTCCCCGAAGCTTTGGCAGATGCCCCAGGGCGGAATTGACGAGGGAGAGGATGCCCTGAGTGCCGCGGTGCGAGAGCTCTACGAGGAGACCGGAATGAGATCGGTGTCCCTGTTGGCGGAAGCCGGCCGCTGGATCAATTACGAGCTGCCGCCGCAATTGATTGGCATCGCGCTCAAGGGAAAATACCGGGGTCAGACGCAGCGGTGGTTCGCCTTCCGCTTCGAGGGAGATGAGCATGAGATTGCCATCAACCCACCCCCCGGCGGTCATCACCCGGAATTCGATGCATGGGCATGGAAGCCGATGGACGAATTGCCGGACCTGATCGTTCCCTTCAAACGAGCGGTCTATGACCAGGTGATCGCGGAATTTCATCATCTGGCTGGCTGAGCGAAAACGCCCGCATGGATATGCGGGCGTTTTCGACGTCATTCCGCCGAGTCGGCCGAATCCGAATTCAGGAGCCCGTAGCGCTCCTCTCCGAGCTTGCTCAGGAGATCCAGCTGGGTTTCGAGAAAGTCGATATGGCCCTCCTCGTCGGCAAGGAGCTCCTCGAAGAGCGCCATGGTGACGTAATCGCCGGCCTGATGACAGATATCACGAGACTTTTTGTAGGAGGTGCGGGCGTCATACTCGCCGGCAAGGTCCGCCTCCAGAACTTCCTTGACGGTTTGCCCGATCCGTAACGGCGCAACCGACTGGAGGTTAGGATGACCTTCGAGAAAAATGATGCGGGCCACCAGCTTGTCCGCATGATGCATTTCCTCGATGGACTCCGCACGCTCCTTTTTCGCGAGCTTCGTGTAGCCCCAGTCTTCGAGAAGACGGTAGTGAAGCCAATATTGATTGACCGCACCGAGTTCGAGGAAGAGGGCTTCGTTAAGCCGCTCGATGACTCCTGTGTCGCCTTTCAAGGTCCGCTCTCCTTCTTTCTTCGTGGAAAGTCTTCAGGCGTGTAATGAAATCAACAACCTCGGCCTGCGTCGAGTGACGACGGGCATGATATTCCTCGGTTGTGCTGATGATCAGATCGACAACCGTCGGGAAACAGCCGCAGCAACGGCCCCGCTTGGCCATTGCATGATAGACCTTTGCAGGCACGATAAGCTGCCAGCAGTCCTCATCAAGAAGCTGATTGATCACGGCCTTGATTTCGGTGTCGGTGATATAGTTGCAGCTGCAAACAAGCATGATGCGGCCTGTCCGGGAACTCGTACTCGTCCTTCCTTTTGCTAAAGAAGAGATTTAGTGTCAAGAAAATTTCTGGCACGTACGATGATCGCTACGTGAGTCAATGGAAGTTGCGGCCTTTCGGCATGGCGTCCCGCGCGGACCCGACGGATGGGTACATGCCTCTTGGAGGTTCGGACTTCCTGAACATCTGCTCGATAATAGAACGGGAAGTCGCGCCAACATTGCCCGATCCGTCATGGCAATCACTTTCCAGAAGACCAAGAGCGGATGACCAATCCTCGATCTCCTCCGCGATCACGTGAATGACTCCGTCGGCCTTTTGTAATCGTCCGCGGACCTTTACGAAGCGGGCACCCATGACCTCCGGCCGGAAACGCTCGAAAGTCTTCGACCAGACAATGATATTGGCAATTCCGGTCTCGTCCTCGATGGTCATGAAGATGATCCCGTTCGCCGAGCCGGGTCGTTGGCGCACCAGCACCAGCCCGGAAATGGTAGTCTTCCGTCCATTCTCCACGATCTCCAAATCTCGGCATCGGCGTATTTGGAGTGCGTCCAGTTGCTCGCGGAGAAAGGAGACGGGATGCGCCTTCAGGGACAGAGAGAGATAGCGATAATCGTTGACCACCTGCTCGCTGTCTCGCATCTGTGGAAGCGACGTTTCAGGTTCCAACTGAAGGTCGCCATGATCGGTAAAGAGCGGCAGATGTTCAACGGCGCGTCCTTCCTCGATGGCCTTTGCCTCCCACAAAGCAGCTCGGCGGTCGAGCTTGATCGAGCGAAAGACATCCGCGTCAGCGAGCCGTTCGATGACGGAACGGGGAAGCCCCGTCCGCAACCAGAGATCCCGGACGGAAACGTAACCGTTGCCTCGGCAAGCGAGGAGCCGGTCGACATCCTTTCGCGTCAGTCCCTTGATCTGCCGGAATCCGAGCCGCACCGCCTTCCGCGCCAGAATCACGTCTTGCATCGAAACATGTCGGGGATGGATGCAATCTCGTTCGAAAGCTCCGTCTTCCAAGGTCGCATCCCAATCGGATTCGTTGATATCGACTGGCCGCACCACGACCCCGTGCTCCCGTGCATCCCGCACCAATTGCGCCGAAGTGTAGAATCCCATCGGTTGTGAATTGAGAATGGCAACACAGAAGACATCTGGATAATACGCCTTGAGCCAGCTGGACGCATAGACCAGAAGGGCAAAGGAGGCGGCATGGCTCTCCGGAAAGCCATACTCGCCGAAACCCTCGATCTGCCGGAAGCAACTCTCGGCGAACTCGGTATCGTAACCATTCTTGACCATGCCTTCGACCATCTTCTTCCGGAAGGTATGGATCGTTCCTGTTCTTTTGAACGTCGCCATCGCCCGTCTGAGACGGTCCGCTTCACCTGGTGTGAAGCCCGCAGCGGTGATGGCGATCTGCATGACCTGCTCCTGAAAGAGCGGAATGCCCAGCGTTCGTTTCAATACCGGCACGAGCTCCGGGCGGGGATAGCTGATCGGTCGACCGGCTCGTTCGTCTTCCCGCCGTTTCAGATAGGGATGCACCATGTTGCCCTGAATGGGGCCGGGCCTGACGATCGCCACCTCGATCACCAGATCATAGAATTCCAGCGGCCTGAGACGGGGCAGCATGCTCATCTGGGCCCGACTCTCGATTTGGAAAACGCCAATCGTGTCAGCGCGGCAAATCATGTCATAAACCGCCGGCCGGTGGTCCCGGCACAGATCGGCGAGTGCGATACGCTTGCCGTAATGGCTTTCCAGAAGCTTGAAGGCTCTGGCAAGGCACGTCAGCATGCCAAGCGCCAGAATATCGATCTTGAGGATGCCGAGCGTATCGAGGTCATCCTTGTCCCATTCAACCATGTAGCGGCCATCCATCGCCGTTTTCATGATCGGGACCACCTCGTCCAGCCTGTCGCGCGTGATGACGAAGCCGCCGACATGCTGGGTCAGGTGACGCGGAAATCCGATGAGCTTGGAAGCATAGGCGAGGACACGTTGTGTCGTCAGATTGCTCATGTCCAGACCCGCCGACTTGGCCTCGCGCTCGGAAAGATTGGCGGCCGACCATCCCCAGACAGTGCTCGCGAGTGCAGATTGCAGATGTGGACGGCTCCTCCCTCGTCAGGATTTGAGTATAGG
>NZ_JBLQTA010000006.1:0-245065 GCF_048159625.1 Ciceribacter azotifigens
CAAACCGAAACCTGATCCTGTCCGGTTTTTAAGGGGCAACTCCACGGGAACTCCGGCTGATCCACCGCTGTCCATCTTCCTGTGCGCTCCGCGTTGAACTCGCTTCTTGCGAATGAGCCGATGCTGCTGGCGGACGTAAATCCGACGATACTATTCACTGCAGTCGAGCCGCCAAGAACGCGATCCAAGGGAAGTGTCTGGCGAACCTACGTCTTCGGAAGGTCGGCTCTGCCGGATCAAAATCACCACGCCGACTTTAATCCGGACGACAGGAGAAGAAGTCGCTCGGCACCACCCGCGCAGCCGGCCGTCTGCAGCTTCACTGTAATGCAGAACTAAAGTAGATTTCATTGATATACATCATGGAAGCAAGGGTGTTTCGAGGGGAACGTGAAACGTATCGGAGCTCCGATTGCACAGATCGGAACCTGACATTTCGGAGCGATGGCGATGGAATACGAAATCGACCTGGACGCGGCGCATGTCGTCGAATGGCTAAAGGGGGAGCTTGCATCGGGCGGGAAACCCCGTTTCGAGATAGATGCGAGCAGGATGTTTTTGACGGACGATGCCGGCGGTTCGCTCGAGCCGGTCGCGGAAACTGACGACCTCCAGGCCCTTTCCACCGTCGGGGTTCTGGAAGTGAAGCCGTTGGTGGACAGCGGCGGACACTGGCTGCTGCGGATCAGGATCGAAGACGTCCTCGGGAACTGCCTTCCTGAGGAAGGGGCGGTATCCGACGAGCCGGAGGAGATGACCCTTCAGGGCTTCGAAGAAGATTTCGTGAAACCTGACCGGGGGACAGCCCAGGTGACGGTTGAGCTGGAAACCGATCTGGACCGGCAGAAGTTCGAACGGTTTCTGAGCGATGTTCAGACGGACAGACATGCATCTTGAAGAGGTCACGGAGGGTCTCATGTTTGGTCTCGAGCCGGAAAGGATACGCAAGGTTGTCGATGAACTGCGTGGGCGCCTGTCGGGCGAAAGCCGCCTCGGGAGCCGGTTCAAGGCCGATCGCCTTGCGCTGGAGAACGACGGAACGCTGCTTTTCGAGGCGGAAGTGGATGGTGTCGCCCAGAAGAAGCTTGCGCTCGAGATTGCCGCAGGGGTGCCCGACATCGTTGCCATCGTCGACCGCGTCCGGGTGAAGCCGGCATCGCCCATGGGAGACGCGGATATCCGCGCCCACCTGCGGCGGGAATACGCGGAAGATTCGGCACTTGCGAGCCTGAACGTCGAGGAGATCAGGGGCGGCCACCGCGAGACGATTTCGAAGTCGCCGGATGCCCATGGCGACATCGATTACGAGGTCGTTGACGGGATTGTCACCTTGAACGGAACCGTGCCAGGCCTGACCATCAAGCGCTACATCGGCTTGCTCGCGTGGTGGGTGCCGGGGTCGCGTGACGTCATAAACGGAATTGTCGCCGGAGACGACGACGAGGACAGTGCCGACAGGATCGCCGAGGCGGTCCGGCTTGCGCTGGAAAAGGACCCTTACATCGATGCGGCACAGGTCAAGGTCGGCGTTCGTAACCGGACAGTCCGACTGACCGGCTATCTGCCGAGCGACGACCAACGGCGCATGGCGGAGAATGACGCCTGGTACATATTCGGCGTCGACGAAGTCGTGAACGAGATCGACATTGGACCGTAGGTCACCCTGTCGATTAAGGTTTGCCTCGCCACTTCCAGATGAGGCGGAAAAGATGACGTCGTCGGGACCGAGCTAATTCCGGGCGTGGCACCAATTCGTCCCTGTTCGTGTGCGAGCGAAACGCGAAGGGGCAATCTCCAAAATCCACGACCGGCGGGATGTCCTCCAACGCAAGTGAGGACATCCCGGACCGGCTTCTATTGTACCGGTGGCAGTATCCGCAGCAGCGGCGGGATCGTTTCGCGCGGCTTCGGAGTGGTCTGGCCCGGAACCGGTTCCACCTGCCGAAGAAGCGGCACGCAGCGTTCGCGTCTGGCGTCCCAGCGGGTATTGCGGGGGCAGACGCAGGCCTGCTGCCTGGCGCTCCAGGTCCGGCCGCCCGTGCAGGACGGGGGCTTGGTGGTCGGCGGCACGACGATGTCGCCGGGCCGACCGCAGGTCAGGCTTCCGACCCGCCGGATCTGCCAGCCCTGACGGGAAAGAGACGCTGCACGGTCCGGGTCGATCTGCTTCCACCCGCGCGGGCAGTTTTCAGTCGTCGCCTGCGGGCGGGCACAATAGAGCACCTGCTCGCCACTGCGTCGCACGACCACTTCGAAACCCGCGGGTATCCGGCTGCGGCTCGGATAGGCCTTGTAGCCGGTCGGGCAGACGAGTTGCGGCGGGCGGGCACAGTAGAGGACTTGCCCGCCGCTGCGGCGTGCGACGACCTCCCAGCCCTTCGGTATCCGGTTCTGGTTCTGGAAGGCTTCATAGCCCGACGGACAACTGACCGGTTGCGGACGAGCGCAGAAGAGCACTTGGCCACCGCGCTCCCGACGCACCACCTCGGAGTTCGGCGGGATTCGGTTCTTGTCGCGATAGGCGGTGTAGCCGGACGGACATGTGAGCGGGGCAGGGGCGACACCGCACAGGATCGTCCGTCCGCCGCGGCTGACGGACGTGATCCTCCAGCCTTGTGCCCGCAGCGCTTCGGCTCGGGCGGGATCCACCGGCGTCTGGCCGGCCTTGCAGACCGGCGGCGGCACCACCGGTTCACGGATCGTCACCGTCGCGCAGGCATTGTCGTTTGCCGCATTGGCATCTCCCTCGCCCCAGGAGGCGAAGAGCCGTCGAACGAGTGCCGTGTCGATCGCGTCGCTTGCAGGCAGTCCAGCGCTCTTCCGGTAATCGGCAATCGCCTTCCGCGTCCTGCTGCCGGCCTTCCCGTCGGCTTCGCCTGCGGCAAAGCCGAGCTGGTTCAGCGCCTGCTGGACTGCCGAGACGAGTGCCGTCTCGTTCCAGTCGAGGCGGGCGCAATTGCGCTGTGGTCCCGAGCCGACACGGACCGGCTCGAGCGCGAGGGCAAGTGTCCGTGACTCACCCGGCCTGAGCGTCGTGCGGGGATAACTGCAAAGGAATGCGCCGCGACTTTCCCGGCATGTCCAGGGCGAAGGCTCGAAGCCGATGAGCCTTGCGCTTCCCGGCGTAAAGACGTCGCTGACCCTGAGCGGCCCGACATAGGTCGTGCGGCTGGCATTGGTGACGGTGACCAGGAAGTCGCATGGCGAACCGGCGACACAGATGTCGCGACCGGCCGACTTGGTGACCGCGAGATCCGCAGCCGCGACATTTGCCGGCGGCGGAAGCGTCTGCGTCGTCGGGGGCGGGGGCGTCGGCTCCTGCTGCTGTAGGATCATGATCGTGCTGGTGTGACGGTCATTTTCTGGCTTGCGGTCCTTCACCCGGCTGTCGGGCCACAGCATCTCCTTGCGATGGACGATGAGGCGTTCAGGGAAATCGGCTGGAATGTCGAGCGTCATGTGGATGTTGGCGGTGGCCCCCGGCTTCAGGAGCATTTCCCTGCTGTCGCATTCGTAGCGTCCGGTTCCCGTGACCCGGCAAGTGAGACCGGGGGTCCGGCTCTCGATGCTGCTGATCGTGACGCCGGGATCGAGCGTGCCGCGCAGGCCGGCGGCCCCCTTGAACAGCTTTCCGCCGCGGTTCTCGATCCTGACGTCGATCGGGCAGGAGGTTCCGAGCTCGCAGCTGGTCGCGCCCCAGGGCGCGAGATCGGCGGCAAGCACCGGCACGGTGGCGCAGGCCGGCCCGTCATTGGCGGCGTTGTCGTCACCGGTGTAGGTCGATCCGATGTACCAGTCCGGCGGTGGCGCGGCCCAGTTCATCGCAGCGCAGTTCTCGACCACATCACCCACAACGGGATCGGGCAGGCGCACATGCAAAGTCGTTTCCTGCACCGCGCCCGGAGGCAGGGGGGCGCCGCCTGTCACGCAGATCACGCTGCCCGGGGCTGCGCTGTTACAAGTGAAGACGCCGCCGGTGACTCCTTCGAGTGTCGATCCTGCGGGCATTTCGTCAATGAAGGTCATGAGCCCGGCAAAGGGCGCCGGCCCATTGTTGGTGACGCTGACGGTGAAATCACAGGCGCCCCCCTCATAGCATTCGGCGGGACCGGTCTTGGCAATCTCCAGGTCGAAGCCTTCACCGACGAGCGTCGGGACGCAGGTTCCGTCGCTCTTTTCCGGGGCGCCGTCTGCCGGGTTGTCATTCGGCGGCATGCCGGGCGCTGCCCAGTCGAAAGTGACGCAGTTGAACATCGGGTCGGCCGGCGCCGGATCGGGGATTGCGACCGTGAGCGTCAGATTACGACTGTCGCCCGGATGGAGCGTGTGCGGGCCGCCGTTGAGGGTGCAAGTGATCGTAGGTCCCGCGACGCAGGCCCATTCGGGATTGGCCACGACGAGCGTGACACCCGCTTCGGGCGTGTCTTCGACGACCACCTGACCGGTGTAATCATCCGGCCCGCTGTTGGAGACTGTCATCTGATAGGTACAGTTGCCTCCGGCATCGCAATGAGCCGGACCCTGCTTGGCGACAGAAAGATCGAAGAACCCTGCGCTGTCGAGCACATGCACCGTGACGCAGGCAAGGTCGGGGTGCACGTCGGCAGGGCCATCGTTCGCGGCCATGGCGCCCCAGTTGATCTCGGCACAGTTTTCGATCGCGCCGCCGGCAATTCCGTCGGGCAGCTTCATCCGCACGAAGATATGGACGACCCCGCCGACGGGGAGCGTCATGTCGGGTGTCTGGCATAGGATATCGGTGCCGCTTGGAGCACAGGTGACCGATTCCGGGTCGAAACCGGCGGCGACGAATGTTGCCCCCGCCGGCAACGGATCGCGGACGGCGATCACGCCGTTGAACGCGCCGGGGCCGTGATTGACGACCTCGACGAGGAACGAGCAGTCGGCATTCTCGGTGCAGTTGGCAGGCCCTTCCTTGGTAATGCCGAGGTCGAAGCCGTCGGTCACCGGCGTGTCGACGCAGTCCTCGTCATTGCCGTCTCCCGGACCGTCATCCGTCCCCATCTCGAACCAGTCGATGGCGGCACAGTTCTCGACCGTCGGGCCGGGAATGTCGGCGGGCAGCAACAGGTTGACCTCGATCGCCGCGGTGGCGCCGGGCGCGAGCACCGCAAAGGCATTGGTGACACAGGAAAAGGAGTCCCCGCCGGGTACGCAGTTCCAGCCGGGCGATGTTGAGGCGAGGGTTGCCCCCGCGGGCATCGTATCGGTGATCGCCAGCGGGCCGACATATCCGATCGCCCCGAGATTGCGGATCGTCACCGTGTAGGTACATTCGACCCCTTCCTGGCATTCGGCGGGTCCCGTCTTGCGGATCGCCAGGTCGGTTTCGATCGGCCAGGGTGGCGGCGGGAACCACCCGTCCTCGGGCGGCGGCGCGGGCAGCCAGCCCTCAGGCGGCAGGCCTTCCGGCCATGCGGTGGTAACCTCTTCCTCCGTGGTTGCCGCAGGCGGCACCGCCCCTTCGCTCACGGCCTCGCCGGCGCCCGGCAACGGCTGGAAGACTGCAACGTCACCGACCTTGGTCGCATCGTTGCGCTGCAGGTCCGCAGCAATGACGTTGCCGGCGGTGTCGGTGTTGACGTCCGCATCGACCATGAAGGAGGCGTCTGGGCCTTCCGGCGGCGAGGCGGGGCCTGGCGACGGATAGGGTTGGAAGGCAGTGACCGGCTCGAAGGCCTCATAGGGCTGGGAGGAGCGGCCCTCGATGCCGGTCACCTGAGAGGAGTCGGTGTGTTCGCCGACGCTGCCGTCGAGGCAGAGCCCGCGCGGCGAGCAGAGGCCGTCTCCGCTCATCCAGACGAAACCGTCCGATTGGGCCAGGTCGGTCTGCCAGTTCGGGCCGTAGCCGGGTCCGAAGGACACGCCGCCCGCGGAGTTGGCGCGTATATATGGCGGACCGTCCTCACTGCGATCGTAGTACCCGACATCGTAGCGCCCGGCTCCACGCCACGATCCTGCGTCCGTCAACTCATAGCGCAGGACGCGCGCCTCATGCGGATAGGCGAAGGCGTTGTCGGCGGCGAGACCCAGATTGCGCATGCCGCCACGTTCGGCGACAAGCATCACGTTCTGGTCGCCGGAGGCCGGGAAGGCGATGTCGGAAACGGGATGGCTACGGCCGGCCCGGGCGATGGCTTCCGGCGAGCGGAAGAAATCCGGCAGAAAGAATTCGCGGCGCACGCTGCCACCGTCGAAGCTGCCGTCGGCGGCGATGCCGACCGACCAGATGGCATTGCGTCGATCGTCGTCCTCGGCGGCTGCGTAGTCCGGATTACCGAAACCCTGACTGCCCCAGACGGCGTAATAGAGCCGAACGGCTCCGCCCTCCGGCTCGACGCGGACGCCGAGGCCCCAGATCCGCCGGCGGAAGTCGGCGAGGTTCCAGCAGGAGGGTGTGCGGGAGAAGTCGCCGCTCGAGCAGTCGGAAACATGGGCCGAGGTGGCAGGGTCGAAGGAGACTTCGGGGAGCGAGCGAAATTCGCCGGTTGCCACCTCGAGAAAGCCGGTCCGTCCTGCAATGCCGTGGTCGAAGGTGCCGAGATCGGCGCCGTCGGTCAGGCGCAGTCGGTGGATCATGCCCGTCTCGAGATCGGAGACGTAAAGCTGCCGGTTTTGCGGATCGAAGGCAATGTTGCCGAGGGCTGCTCCGGAGTTCGCCCGCCCGTTGAGAGTGATCTCGGCGAAGACCTGCGGCCGGTAGCCGTTGGCGGCATCGAGTTTCCAGACGGTGCCGGGTCCGCCGCCTGCGCCCCACATGCCCGCCATCCAGCCGGAATTGTCGGCGTTGCGGTGCAGGCCGAAGGCAGCAGTAGCGGTCAGGTAGATGTTCGGCGGCGTTGCATCGTCGACCGTCACGCCGAAGACCTGGCCGATGTCGCCGGCGGTGACGGCCGCGCGCTGGCTCTCGTTGAACCAGTGTGCGCCGATCGGTGGGCCGCCCGGCTGTCGCAGGTCGAGGATGCTGGCCGAGGCCCCGTTGACGTCGATGATCCGGCGGCCGGCCTCCTCGACGGTTCCGGAAAAGCGGGTGACGACCGCCTCGCCCGGCTGCAAGGCTTCCTGTGCGGCGACCCTGGAGGCTGTGAGCCCGCCTAATCCGATCGCGAGCGCCGCGATCAGACGAAGCGCATGTCGCCACCGCGAGACGCGGGCAACAGGCGTGACCGCATACGCTTCAGGGCGGGGAAGCTCATGTATTCCTGCTTGTGGGCGAGATACGTCCGCTGCTCGGGATACGCTCTTCGGTGCCATCTGCCTCTCCTCCATCCGGCACATGTGCGAACGTCAGCGGGACGGACCTCGTGTGTCACCTGCCCGGGCAAGAGATCGTGTCTGTCGACACGCCTCACGTTCGCATTTGCTAAAATATAGTGGACGGTTGCCGGAGGTTCTTTGATGCAAGTCAAACGGGAAGAGGGGAGCGAGAGTTCAAAAACGAAGCCGGTGAACGTGTGCGATGAAGAAACGCGTGCGGCAGATCAGTCTGCCGCACACGTACAAGGTCTGAACTCGGCTCGTCCGCCTTATACGGCTTCGACGGGCTGCGGTCGTGAAGGCGCGCCGTCGTTTGCTGCGCCGTGTGGCGCTTGCTGAAGGAAATCGGGATAGATCTCGTGGTGAACGAGAGCCCGATTGCCGGTCAGCCTGCGAACCAGCACGTAGAAGACCGGCGTCATGAAGATGCCGAAGAAGGTGACCCCGATCATGCCGGAGAAGACGGCGATCCCCATCGCGGCCCGCATCTCGGCGCCGGCGCCGGTGGAGACCACCAACGGAACCACGCCCATGATGAAGGCCATCGAAGTCATCAGGATCGGGCGAAGCCTGAGCCGGCTCGCCTCGATTGCTGCCTGAACCGGCGTCCTTCCGTGTAGCTCCAGTTCGCGGGCGAATTCCACGATCAGGATTGCGTTTTTCGCCGACAGCCCGACGAGCACGACGAGGCCGATCTGCGTGAAGATATTGTTGTCTCCACCGGTGAGCCACACACCTGTCAGGGCTGCGAGAATCCCCATCGGCACGATCATGATGATCGCGATCGGCAGGGTCAGGCTCTCGTACTGGGCGGCGAGAACCAGGAAGACGAGAAGCAGCGCGAGTGGAAACACGACCACGCTCGAATTACCGGCGAGGATTTCCTGGTAGGTCAGGTCCGTCCATTCGAAATCGATGCCTTGCGGAACGGTTTCCCTGACGATCTTCTCGATCGCTGCCTGCGCCTGGCCCGAGGAAAAGCCCGGTGCCGGCCCGCCATTGACGTCTGCGGCGAGGAAGCCGTTGTAACGGGTCGTGCGTTCAGGTCCCGTGGTTTCGTCGACATTGAGCAAGGCTGAGAGAGGGATCATCTCGCCCGACCGCGACCGGACCTTCAGCGCTCCGATGTCGGCGGCTTCGGCACGGAAGTTTGCGTCCGCCTGGACGCGCACGCTGTAGGTGCGCCCGAAGGCGTTGAAGTCATTCACGTAGAGGGAACCGAGATAGATCTGCAACGTCTCGAAGACGTCGGTCACGGCGACACCGAGCTGCTCGGCCTTGGCGCGGTCGACGTCGGCGTAGAGCTGCGGCACGTTGATCTGGAAGCTTGAAAAGATACCTGCCAGTTCGGGCGTCTGGTAGGCCTTGGCAAGCACCGCCTTGGCCGCCTCGTCGAGCGCCTGGTAGCCGTAGCCGGCCCGGTCCTCGATCTGCAGCTTGAAGCCGCCGGTCTGGCCGAGGCCGTTGACGGGCGGAGGCGGGAACATGGCGATGAAGGCATCCTGGATGCCCGCATATTTCTGGTTCAGTGCCATGGCGATCGCGCCGCCCGACAGGTCGGGCGTCTTGCGGTCCTCGAAGTCGTCGAGAACGGCAAAGACGATGCCGGCGTTTGAGCCGATGGTGAAGCCGTTGATCGACAAGCCGGGGAAGGCGATCGCATGTTCGACGCCGGGCTGCTCGAGCGCGATGTCGCTCATCTTCCGGATCACCTGTTCCGTCCGGTCCAGGGTGGCGCCATCGGGAAGCTGGGCGAAGCCGATCAGGTACTGCTTGTCCTGCGCCGGCACGAAACCGCCCGGGACGGTGGTGAACATGGTGTAGGTCGCGCCGACGAGGACCAGATAGACGGCCATGACGAGGCTCTTGCGCGACAGGAGCCCGCCTACAGAGCGGCCGTAGCCGTTGGAGGCTGCCCCGAAGGCACGGTTGAAGCCACGGAAGAACCAGCCAAAGAGCCCGTCCATGATCCGTGTGAGCCGGTCCTTCGGCGCATGATGATCCTTCAGGAGAAGGGCCGAAAGCGCAGGAGACAAGGTCAGCGAGTTGATGGCGGAGATGACCGTCGAAATGGCGATCGTCAACGCGAACTGCCGGTAGAATTGACCCGACAGGCCGCTGATGAAGGCGAGCGGCACGAAGACCGCCACCAGCACCAGTGCGATGGCGATAATGGGTCCCGACACTTCACGCATGGCCCGGTAGGTCGCCTCGCGGGGCGAGAGCCCGTTCTCGATGTTTCGTTCGACATTCTCGACGACGACGATGGCGTCGTCGACGACGATGCCGATCGCCAGCACCAGGCCGAACAGCGTCAGCGCGTTGATCGAAAAGCCGAAGGCGTACATCACCGCGAATGTACCGATGATCGATACCGGAACGGCGATCAGCGGAATAATCGAGGCACGCCAGGTCTGCAGGAAGAGAATGACGACGAGGACGACCAGCCCGACGGCTTCGAGCAGGGTTTCCACGACCTTTTCAATCGAAGCGCGCACGAACTTCGTCGTGTCGTAGACGATCTCGTACCTAACGCCCTGCGGCATGGCCAGTTGCAGCTGGTCCATGGTCGCGCGGACATTGTCGGCGATCTCGATTGCGTTCGAGCCCGGCGCCTGGAGAACCGCGACAGCGACGGCGGGTTTGCCGTCGAGGAGCGAACGCAGAGTGTAGTCGGCGGCGCCAAGTTCAACGCGGGCGACGTCGCGCAGGCGCGTGATCTCGCCGTTTTCACCGCTCTTGACGATGATATTGCCGAATTCCTCCGGCGTCTGCAGCCGGCCCTGCGCGTTGACGTTGAGTTGCAGCCCGGTGCCGGGGACGCTTGGAGACGCCCCGATGATACCGGCTGCCGCCTGCACGTTCTGGCCGCGGATCGCGTTGGTGATGTCGCTGGCGGCAAGCGAGTGCTCTGCCGCCTTCTGCGGGTCAACCCAGATCCGCATGGAATAGTCGCCAGCACCGAAGACCTGCACCTGGCCGGCACCCTCGATGCGTGCCAGCCGATCCTTGACGTTCAGGGTCGCATAGTTGCGGAGGTAGGTGATGTCGTAGCTGTCGTCGTCGGACACCAGATTGACGACCATGATGAAGTCGGGCGAGCTCTTGGCCGTGGTCAGGCCGAGCGCGCGCACCTCTGCCGGCAGGCGCGGTTCGGCCTGGGCGACGCGGTTTTGAACGAGCTGTTGGGCCTTGTCGGGGTCGGTCCCGAGCTTGAAGGTGACGGTGACCGTGAGCACACCATCGGACGTCGCCTGGCTCGACATGTAGAGCATGTCCTCGACGCCGTTGATCTGCTCTTCGAGCGGCGTTGCCACGGTTTGGGCGATGACGGTCGGGTTTGCCCCGGGATAGCTCGCGCGCACGATGATCGAGGGGGGCACGACTTCCGGATATTCTGAAATCGGAAGCGAGCGCAGACCGATCAGGCCGGCGACGAGGATCAGGATCGACAGGACGGCCGCAAAGACCGGCCGATCGACGAAGAAGCGGGATATGTTCATGGCGGGATCTCCGGCATTGCGTCGCAAAGCGGGCGACGTGCACTTCCGGCCTCGCGACCGGAAGTGCGATCGAACCAAATGGCTGGAGCGGCGATTTCGCCGCTCTCGTGTTTACTGACTGGCGACCTTGGACTCGTCCTCGGGGGCGACGGTCATTCCGGGCCGTATTCTCTGCAGGCCGTTGACGATCACCCGTTCGCCGGCGGCAACGCCGGATTCGACGATCCGCTCGCCGTCCACGTTGGCGCCGAGGCGCACTGGGCGATAGGCTGCGACGTTGTCGTCGCCGACCACCATGACGAACTTCTTGTCCTGGTCCGTGCCGATCGCCCGCTCGCTGACCAGAAGATGGTCCTCGGGCGTGGGTTCTCCCACCCGGATGCGGACGAACTGGCCGGGGATCAGCCGGCCGTCCTTGTTGTCGAAGACGGCGCGAACGCGGATGGTGCCGCTCGACCGGTCGACTTCATTGTCGATGAGCTGCAGCTTGCCGCGGATCGGGTGGGCATCGTTGGCCGAAGCGGTGATCTCGACGGGAACCTGCTCGAGAGCCGGCGTGCCACCGTTCATAGGCAGGCGGGCCAAAAGGCGGGTTACGAGCTCCTCATCCGCGCTGAAGCTCGCGTAGATGGGGTCGACGGACACGATGGTGGTCAGTTCCGGCGAACTGGAGCCAGCCGAGACGAGGTTGCCCTGGGTGACTTCGAGTCGGCCGATCCGACCCGAAATCGGGGCGCGAAGCTCGGTATATCCAAGGTCGAGGCGCGCTATCTTCAACGTGGCTTCGGCAGCACGCAGCGTTGCTTCGGCTTGGGCGAATTCGCTTTCGCGCTGGGCGAGTTCGCTCTGCGATATCGTCCTGTTCGCCGAGAGCGTCTTGCCACGCTGGAGCTCGACCTCGGCAAGATCAAGACGTGCGCGTGCAGACGTCACCTGGCTCTCGGCCTGGGCGACTGCGGCTTCGTAGGGGGCCGGATCGATGGTGAGGAGGAGGTCGCCGGTCTTCACCTGGCTGCCTTCGCGGAAGTGGACCGACTGGATGACGCCCGCCACGCGCGGACGGATCAGGACTCGGTCAACCGCCTCCAGTCGGCCGGAAAATTCCTGCCAGGTGGTGACGCTGCGCGGTTTCAATGTTGTTACCGTCACCGGGACCGCGGGCGGTGCGGCCTGTTCGGCGGGTGCGGCGTTGGCGCCGGTCGGCATGTCGAGATGCACGGTTGCTGCAATTGCCGACAAAACGACGGCTGTGCCGGCGCCCCAGAGGGCCCAGCGGGTCTTTTTCACGGTCATGACTTGCTCTCCTTGGTTCCCTTGGGGGACGGAACCGTCAGGTGGACTAATTACTTCTATTTCAATGCGTTACTTCGTCGGAGAAGGCCGCAAACGCGTCGCGTACGGCGTCGAGCCACGCGCCCTTCTCATTCCGGTAGATGTCCGTCCAGCCGGAGCCGGACGGCAGAACTTTCAATTGCACGCGAACGCCTGCGGCGGCGAGGCGCTTCGAATAGGCTGACACCTCGTCGCGCAAGGGGTCGTCTTCGGCGGTCATCAGGAGCGCCGGTGCGACTCCTGAAAGTCTCGAACACTGGCACGGCGCCGCATAAGGGTGCATCAGGTATCGTGCAGAGTGCAGATACCGGCTCCAGCCCTCCGACCAGCGCCCGCGCATGCCGATGCGGTCGGCGTTGCGGATCGATCCGCTCGCCATCAACGGGTCGATCATCGGGGACAGCAGGATCTGCCCTCGGAGTTCGCCCGGGATCTGGTCCCGCGCCTTCAGCGCAAGTCCCGCGGCGACGTTGCCGCCAGCTTCTTCGCCGGCGACGAACAACGTCGACTTTGAACTGCCGTATTTCCGGCGGCACTTGCGGATGCCGGTAAGCACGGCAAAGGCCCGATCCAGCGCGCCCGGAAACGTATTTTCCTGCCAGCCGCCGAGGTTGGCCTCCATTACGATCGCACCGCCTTCGGCAAGCGCGCGCGCAACCGGTGCTTCCTCGGCGAGCGGCGTCCGACGTTGAAAGGCGCCACCTCCGAGGTAGAGGACGATCGGCGGTTCCTTGGCGTGAGTGCCACGGTCGTAAATGCGGACGGACGTCGCCTCCGACGGATCGAATGCAATCTCCTGCCAATGTGCAGACATCACAACTTTTCCTGTTCCGGTGTTGAAACACTCTTGCTGCGAAGTTGCAGAGTATTATTATTATTCGGCAATCAACGCACAAGCATGCTGATTTCGTAAACACTATTCCAAAATCGCGGATAATCGCGAAGAGCGAGGACAGGCCGATGGATCAGCTTTCCGCAATGCGGGTATTCGTGCGTGTCGTGGAGATGGGCAACTTCACCCGTGCCGCGGCGTCGCTCAACATGCCAAAGACGACGGTGACGAACCTGGTGCAGTCGCTCGAGGCGCGGCTTTCGACGAAGCTCCTGAACCGGACGACACGGCGGGTGATGGTGACCACCGACGGTGCGCTCTATTACGAACGGGCACTGCAGATCATCGGTGACGTGGACGAA
The DNA here is from genome assembly GCF_048159625.1 of Ciceribacter azotifigens. Classification (NCBI taxonomy): domain Bacteria; kingdom Pseudomonadati; phylum Pseudomonadota; class Alphaproteobacteria; order Hyphomicrobiales; family Rhizobiaceae; genus Ciceribacter; species Ciceribacter azotifigens. The sequence goes on from NZ_JBLQTA010000006.1 coordinate 13,308, forward strand.
CTCGACAACAGCCTGTCGACCTCGCAGGCGCAGCCGTCAGGCCGGCTGAGGGTCGAAATGGCCGGAATCTTCGCCGATCTGATCGTGCTTCCCGGCATGTGCGACTTTCACACCGGGTTTCCGCAGATCCAGCTCGACATCGGCGTCGGGGACCGTCTCGTTGACTATATCGCCGAGAACGTCGATTGCGCGCTTCGGGGAGGCACCCCCGCCGACCAGTCGCTGATCGCCCGCAAAGTCGGCGAACTGAGGCTGCAGTGTTATGCCGCGCCGCAGTACCTGGAGCGCTTCGGGCGTCCGGAGCATCCGGAAGATCTCGCCACCTCCCATTACTGCGTCGGCTATCTGCATGCCCAGTCGGGACGCGTCTGGACGATGGACTTCACCCGCGGTGAGGAATTCCACCAGGTGGATCCGCGCTACATCATCTCGGTCAACGACAGCAGAACCTATCTGAACGCAGCCATCTCGGGACTCGGTATCGTGCAGTCCGCGCCATTCTTCGTCAAGGATGCGATTGCCAGGGGCGAGTTGGTGCCCGTGCTCACGGACTGGCAATGCGAGCGCCTACCGCTCTATATCGTCTATCCGCGCACGCGTCACTTAAGCAACAAGGTGCGGGTGTTCATCGACTGGCTCGCCCGGCAATTGCAGGTCATCGACAGGATTCCCTTCGACCTCGACGTCACCGACTTCCAGCGCAAGGCATCGTAGGTCTGGGCTGCTCGCGTCGCCGGGGACATCGGAACGGGCAGGCAGGCCAAAACGCTCGACACGAGGCCACGGACATCGAAATTGACACCGTATCACGGTAATGTAAGTGGTTCGCTCGACAGAAGGCCGACGCCATGGAACTCGCCCGATACCTTGAAGGGAACCTTTTCGCTCCACGGAAGATTGCCGAAGCGTTTCATACGACCAGCGTGGAGATCGCTCGCACCGCGGGTCTTGGCAAGGATGCGGTTCAGCGCAAGGAGTGCATCTGTTCCGACAGGACCCAACGGCGCCTGCGCGAAATGATTGCAATCGTCAACAAGGTCGAGCCGCGCGTCGGTTCGGCCCTGATGGCCTACGCCTGGTACAGATCGGAACCGCTCCCCGGATTTTCCGGGTTCACCGCCATGCAGCTCGTGCGTGACGGGAGGGCAGACGAGGTGCTGGATTACATCGGCGCCGTCGGCGCTGGCGTTCACGCGTGATGAAATCACGCGCTTCGAGGGGCGCAGGACCTCAGCGCTCGGACGCCTCGTCCGGCTGTTGTCTCTCCACGCGGCGCGCTTTCTCGGCCTTCGCCTCGCTCAGTGCCAGACCGATGAGGTGGGCGAGGCGCTCCTCCTTCTGAAGCTTCGTCAGATCGAGCAGGGTCGTAAGCTCGTTGGCGATGTAGTCGATCCGTTCTGTCATTCCCTTCCCCCTTGTTCCGGACGTGTCCGGCCACGCACGTGCTGATCTCCGAAGTTGATACCAGAGATTGCATAGCGTTTCCATTATCAATTGCGACCGTAGCGGAGCGGCGGCCATCGGTTCCGGTTGCGAGTCCTTCTGCAGCAGCAGACTTGACGGGTGGGGCATTTTCCGATTAAAGAAATGAACGTTCATTCAATTAATGGAGCAAAGCCGTGGCGCGTCAGGCCGGATCGGCTGGTGAGAAGACCGCAGCGGCGATCCGCAGGCAAAGCCTCGGCCTGTTCGCCAAGCACGGCTATGACGCCGTCTCCATGCGCATGATCGCGGACGCCGTCGGTGTCCAGCCGGGAGCCCTCTACCAGTACTTCCCGACCAAGCAGCAGATTCTCGTGACCCTCATGCGCGAGCATATGGAGGAGCTTCTGGCGTCGTTGAAGGCGGAAGGCTTCGCAGACGAGCCGCCCGCGGCAGCGCTCGAGCATTTTGCCCGTTTCCATATCCGCTATCATCTGACGCGAGCCGACGAGGTCTTCATCTCCTACATGGAGTTGCGGGCGCTGGAGCCGGAGGGCTTCGCCGAGATCGAGCGGCTGCGCAGGGCCTATGAAGGCGAGCTCAAGGCGATCCTCATGCGCGGAGGCGAGGGCGGTGTGTTCCGGATCGAGGATCCTCACGTCAGCGCCATGGCGATCATCGCGATGCTGACCGGGGTCAACACCTGGTACCGCAGCGGCGGGAGACTTTCCGAGAAGAGGATCGAGGAGATCTACGCGGAGATGGTGCTGCGCAGCGTCGGCTGCGCGCGCTGACATTTGTTTCTGTTGGGAGGCGGTAATGTTCAACAGCACGATGAGATTTGGTTTTGACGAGGAGACCGAGGCGCTGCGCGAAACGGTTCATCGTTTCGCGCAGGAGCGCGTGAAGCCGATGGCCGCGGAGGTCGACCGCAGCAATGCCTTTCCGAACGAACTCTGGCGGGAAATGGGCGATCTCGGACTCTTGGGCGTCACGGTGCCGGAGGAATATGGTGGGGTCGGGCTGACCTATCTTGCCCACACGATCGTGGTCGAGGAGCTGGCGCGGGCCTCGGCCTCCGTCTCGCTCTCCTATGGCGCCCATTCCAATCTCTGCGTCAACCAGATCAAGCTCAACGGTACGGACGCGCAGAGGCGGAAATATCTGCCGAAGCTTGTTTCGGGTGAACATGTTGGCGCGCTCGCCATGTCGGAGACAGGTGCGGGTTCCGATGTCGTGTCGATGAAGTTGCGCGCCGAGAGGCGCAATGACCACTACCGCCTGAATGGGACGAAGTACTGGATCACCAATGGTCCGGATGCCGACACGCTGGTCGTCTACGCCAAGACGGACCCGGATGCCGGCTCGAAGGGGATCACGGCTTTCATCATCGAGAAGACGATGCGAGGGTTTTCGACGTCCCGACATTTCGACAAGCTCGGCATGCGCGGATCAAACACGGCCGAACTGATCTTCGAGGACGTCGAGGTGCCGTTCGAGAACGTGCTGGGCTCGGAGGGACGAGGCGTCAACGTGCTGATGTCCGGCCTCGATTACGAGCGCGTCGTCCTCTCGGGGATCGGCTGCGGCATCATGGCGGCCTGCCTGGATGAGATCATGCCCTACATGGTCGGCCGCAAGCAGTTCGGCCAGTCGATCGGCGACTTCCAGCTGATGCAGGGCAAGATCGCCGACATGTATACCAAGATGAATTCCGCCCGCGCCTATGTCTACGCCGTCGCTGCCGCCTGCGACCGGGGCGAGGTGACACGGCAGGATGCGGCGGGTTGCGTACTCTACGCGTCCGAGAAGGCGATGGAGGTTGCCCATCAGGCTGTCCAGGCCATGGGTGGCGCCGGCTTCCTCAATGACAGTGCGGTCAGCCGCATGTTCCGTGATGCCAAACTCATGGAAATCGGAGCCGGGACCTCGGAAATCCGCCGGATGCTGATCGGCCGCGAGATGATGAATGCCATGCGCTGAGGCGGGGAGGGTCTACAAATGACGATCATTGGCACGCCGCTTACCTCAGAAGCCGAGGCCAATCGCGCTGCAATGCTTGCCCAGCGAGACACAATCGAGGCGGCGGCCCTGCGCCTCATTGCCGGAGGGCCCGAGCCCGCGCGCGAGCGCCACGTCAAGCGCGGAAAGCTGTTGCCGCGCGACCGGGTGGCGGGGCTCCTCGATATCGGTTCTCCCTTTCTGGAGATCGGCCTTTTTGCGGCGGCGGGTGTCTACGGGGAGGACATTCCGGCGGCGGGGCTGATCGCCGGCATCGGCCGCGTCGAAGGCCGCGACTGCATGATCGTCTGCAACGATGCGACCGTCAAAGGTGGCACCTACTACCCGCTGACGGTCAAGAAGCACCTGCGTGCGCAGGAAATCGCCGAGGAGAACCGTCTGCCCTGCATTTACCTGGTCGACTCGGGTGGCGCGAACCTGCCGAACCAGGACGAGGTCTTCCCCGATCGCGATCATTTCGGCCGGATCTTCTACAATCAGGCCCGCATGAGTGCGAAGGGGATCGCGCAGATCGCCGTCGTCATGGGGTCGTGCACGGCTGGCGGGGCCTATGTGCCGGCCATGTGCGACCAGACCGTTATCGTCAAGAACCAGGGGACGATCTTCCTGGCCGGCCCGCCGCTGGTGAAGGAGGCGACCGGCGAGGTGGTCGATGCCGAGACGCTCGGCGGCGGTGATACCCATACGCGCCTTTCCGGTGTCGCCGACTATCTCGCCGACAATGATGATCACGCACTGGCGCTCGCCCGCCAGATCGTCCGGTATCTCGGGCCGGCCCCGCAGCAGGCCACCGCGCTCGCCCCGCCCCGCCCACCGCTCTATCCGGCCTCCGAAATCATGGGTCTTGTACCGGCCGATCCGAAGCTGCCTTATGATGTCCGCGAGGTGATTGCTCGCATCGTCGACGGCTCGGATTTCGACGAGTTCAAGCCGCGCTACGGCACGACGCTGGTCACCGGCTTTGCCCATGTCGAAGGCGTGCCGGTCGGGATCATCGCCAACAACGGCGTCCTGTTTTCCGAAAGTGCACTCAAGGGCGCCCATTTCATCGAGCTCTGCTGCCAGCGCAAGATCCCGCTTCTTTTCCTGCAGAACATCACCGGCTTCATGGTCGGCTCGAAATATGAGGCGGGCGGCATCGCCAAGGACGGCGCCAAATTGGTGACCGCGGTCTCGACCGCCGCCGTGCCGAAGGTGACGGTGATCATCGGCGGCTCCTATGGTGCAGGCAATTACGGCATGTGCGGCCGCGCCTTCGGGCCGCGCTTCGTCTGGATGTGGCCGAACGCCCGGATCGCCGTCATGGGAGGGCCACAAGCGGCCGGCGTGCTGGCAAATGTGAAGCGCGCCGGCATCGAGGCCAGGGGCGGCACATGGTCAGCAGAGGACGAGGCCGAGTTCAAGCGCCCGACGCTGGAACTGTTCGAGCGCCAGTCGGCGCCGCTCTATGCCTCCGCCCGGCTCTGGGATGATGGGATCATCGACCCGGAAAAGACCCGCGACGTGGTGGCCCTTTCTCTCCGTGCCGCGCTCAACGCGCCGATCGAAGAGACGAAATTCGGCCTGTTCAGGATGTGAGGCGTGACGATGTTTTCCAAAATCCTCATTGCCAACCGTGGTGAAATCGCCGTCCGCATCATGAAGACGGCGAGACGGCTCGGAATTCGGACCGTCGCCGTCTATTCGGAGGCTGACCGCGCCGTATTGCACGTCGCGCTCGCCGACGAGGCGGTTCTCCTCGGACCAGCGCCGGCGACCGAAAGCTATCTCGACATCGGCAAGGTCGTCGCGGCAGCCCTTGCCAGCGGTGCAGAAGCAATCCATCCCGGCTACGGATTCCTGTCGGAAAACCCGGATTTCGTCGAGACGGTGGAGAAGGCGGGACTTGTCTTCATCGGTCCCGACGCCGCGTCGATCCGCGCGATGGGGCTGAAGGACGCCGCCAAGCGGTTGATGGAGGAAGCGGGCGTGCCGGTGGTGCCGGGCTATCACGGTGACGACCAGGATGCTGCCTTCCTGAAGGGCGAAGCCGCCAAGATCGGCTATCCCGTGCTGATCAAGGCGTCGGCGGGCGGCGGCGGCAAGGGGATGCGCCGTGTCGAGAATGAGGGCGACTTCGATGCTGCGCTCCAAAGCTGCCGTCGTGAGGCGAAGTCCGCGTTCGGGGATGATCGTGTCCTGATCGAGAAGTACATCTCCTCGCCGCGCCATATCGAAGTGCAGGTCTTCGGCGACGGCCGTGGCAATGTCGTTCATCTGTTCGAGCGTGACTGTTCGCTGCAGCGTCGGCACCAGAAGGTGGTCGAGGAGGCGCCTGCACCGGGCATGACGGACGCTGTACGGGCTGTGATGACCGAGGCTGCGATCGCGGCAGCGAAAGCCGTTGCTTACAAAGGCGCCGGGACGGTCGAGTTTATCGCCGATGGCTCGGGGCCGCTCCGGCCGGACGGCTTCTGGTTCATGGAAATGAACACGCGCCTGCAGGTCGAGCATCCGGTGACCGAAATGGTGACCGGCTACGATCTGGTCGAGTGGCAATTGCGCGTGGCGGCGGGAGAGCCGTTGCCGGTGCAACAGGACGACATCCGGCTTCTCGGCCACGCCGTCGAGGCGCGCCTCTATGCCGAAGATCCGGCGAACGGTTTTCTGCCGCAGGCGGGTCGGATCGATCACCTGGAGTTCGGGAGCGGCGAGGGCATCCGCATCGACGCGGGCGTTCGCGCCGGCGATCAGGTCTCGCCCTATTACGACCCGATGATCGCCAAGGCGATCGCACACGGCAAGTCGCGCGACGAGGCGATCGTCCGGCTGAAGAATGCGCTCAACGCCACGCACATTACCGGACTCACCAGCAATCGAGACTTTCTGCGCGCGCTTTGCAGAGACGAGACCTTCCGGCAGGGACGCATGGATACCGGCGTCATCGACCGGGGCATGGACAGCCTCGTTGCACGGCCCGACGTGCCGGAAAAGGCCATTCTGATCGCGGCGCTTGCGGCCTCCGGTCTCGATCTGAACGGACCGCATTGCGGCTTCAGGCTCTGGGGCGAGGCCAGTCATCGCGTGACCCTGCATGCGGGCGAAGAGGTCATCGAACGCCGCATCGTCTCGGGCGGCGGACGTGTCCGGCTCTCGGGCGGTGAGCGAGTGGTGCTGTTCGAGGATATCGCCTTTGACGGCCGGGCCTTTTCGGCCCGCCTGGTGCGCGAGGACGGCAGCGCCAGGGTCGACGCCCGTATCGCCGTAGATGCCCACAGCGGCGGGCGACACATCTCGGTTCTGCTCGACGGAGAGACTTACGTCTTCGAGAGCCCGGACCCGCTGGAAGGGGAGGATGCCGCGCACCACCACTCCGGCGAGATCCTCGCGCCGATGACGGGCGTCGTCCGCCTCGTCGACGTCGAGGCAGGTGTTGCCGTGAAGGCCGGCGACAGGCTCGTCGTCATGGAAGCGATGAAGATGGAATACACGCTGAGGAGCCCGCGCGACGGCCTCGTCGACGCCGTCTTCTGCACCGAGGGCGGGCAGGCGGAGGGCGGCGCCGTGCTCATCCGGATGACGGAGGACGCGGTCGATGGCTGAGTTCGTCACGGTCTACGAAGTCGGTCCGCGCGACGGTCTGCAGAACGAGAAGGAGATCATTGCGGCCGCCGACAAGATCGCGCTGGTCGACCGTCTTTCCGAAGCCGGCTTCCGCAAGATCGAGGTCACGAGCTTCGTCTCGCCGAAATGGGTGCCGCAGCTTGCAGATGCCGCCGAGGTTCTCGCCGGCATTGTGCGCCGCCCGGGCGTGGTCTACAGCGCCCTGACGCCGAACCTCAAGGGACTGGAGGCAGCACTTGCCGCAAAGGTCGACGAGGTTGCGATCTTCGCTTCCGCGTCGGAGACCTTCAGCCGGAAGAACATCAACTGTTCGATCGGGCAGAGCTTCGAGCGTTTTGCGCCCGTCATGGAAATGGCAAACGCAGCCGGCGTTCCGGTCCGCGGTTACGTCTCGTGCGTCGTCGCCTGCCCCTATGAAGGCATCGTTGCGCCGGACGCGGTGCGGGTGGTCGCCGAACGGCTGGTCGGGCTCGGCTGCCACGAAATCTCGCTCGGCGATACGATCGGCGCAGGTACACCGGACACAGTATCCGCCATGCTGGAGCAGGTCCTGCGGTCGGTGCCGGCCCAGCAAGTGGCGGGGCATTTCCACGACACCGGCAATCGTGCGCTCGCCAATGTCGAGGCCGCTCTCGGCTATGGGCTGAGAACCTTCGATTCCGCCGTCGGCGGGCTCGGCGGCTGCCCTTATGCACCGGGCGCCAAGGGCAATGTCGCAACCGGACCGCTCGTGGAATTGCTTGAGGCCCGTGGGTTCGAGACCGGGATCGATCCGGAGAAACTGAAACGCGCCGAAGCTTTCATCAAGCAGCGGATCGAGCGTCTTTCCAGGAGGAACGCATGACGGAATTCGAAACGATCCTGATCGACACCGACGAGCGCGGCATAGCGCGCCTGACACTGAACCGTCCCGACAAGCATAATGCGCTTAATGCCCGGATGATCGCCGAACTCACGAGAGCTGCAGAAATCCTCGGCGCGGATGAGAGCTTGCGTGCCGTCGTGCTCGCCGGGAACGGGGCAAGTTTCTGTGCCGGCGGCGATCTCGGCTGGATGCGAGAGCAGCGGGACAAGGATCGTGCCGGAAAAATGCAGGAAAGCCGGGCGCTTTCTGCGATGTTTTCGGCACTCAATGCCCTCCCGAAACCGCTGATCGGCCGGGTTCACGGGAACGCCTATGGCGGCGGTATCGGGCTGATGGCAGTCTGCGACATCGTCGTTTCGGTGGGAACCGCCCGTTTTGCCCTCACCGAAACCCGCCTCGGGCTCATCCCCGCAACCATCGGTCCCTTCGTCGTTCGCCGTATCGGCGAGGGCTACGCCCGGCAGGTTTTCTTCACGGCCAAACCGTTCGACGCCGCCTTCGCCCTGAGATGTGGCCTCGTCTCCAGCGTCACGGAACCAGAACAACTGGATGCCTGCGTCGAGGTTGAAGTCGCAGCGATCCTGAAGACGCGGCCGGGGGCGGTCGCAGCGGCAAAAGCGCTTTGTCTGGAACTCGGTGGCCAGAGCCTCTCAGGGCACTTCGAGCGGACCGCGGAACTGCTCACGGACCGCTGGGAAAGTGCAGAGGCCGCAGAAGGCATCGAGGCCTTCCTCGCCAGATAGTAGATGCCTGCATGCCCGGGGAGGGATCTCCCCATCCCTCCCCGAGGCCACTATGACTTCCAGGTGAATGCCGGTGACGGCCCGGCGTCCACGCCGGCTGTCAGGCTGCGCCGCTGTCCACGCCGGCTTCGGCAAACGTGGCCATGCCGAGGTGGCAACGCAGGGCGGCCTTTGCGAGAATTGCGCCCAGCACCGCCCCGGTTCCTTCCCCAAGCCTGAGGTCGAGATCGAGAAGCGGCCGGTGACCGAGGTGGGTGAGAAGTCGCCGGTGGCCGGGCTCCATGGAGGCGTGTCCCACCATGCAATGCGCAAGAGCGTCTACGCCGCTGCAATACAGGGCAAGGGCGGCGGCGGAGCATATGAATCCGTCGAGCATGACCGGGATCGAAAGCAGGCGCGCGGCGAGAATGGCGCCAGCCATGGCGGCGATCTCGCGTCCACCGAGTATCCGCAGGGCGTCCAGACCGTCATCGATCGCCTCCCGATGGCGTTCGACCCCCTCTGAGATGATCTCGGCCTTTCGCTTCAGGACGTCATTGGAGACGCCTGAGCCGCGGCCACACCATTCGACGGCGGGGCCGCCGAGGAGCGCAAGGCACAGAGCCGAAGCCGATGTCGTGTTTCCGATGCCCATCTCTCCGGGACACAGGATGCTGGCATCCGGCCGCACGGCGTGCATTCCCGCATTGAAAGCTTCCAGGAACTCGCTTTCCGTCATGGCGGGCGCGTGCAGGAAGTTCCTGACCGGTCGGGAAAGGTCCAGGGGAACGACCGTCATGCTGGCCCCCAGTTCGGCGCTCAACTGGTTGATCGCAGCGCCCCCTCTCTCGAAATTGAGGACCATCTGCTCTGTGACGACTGGCGGATAGGCGGAGACGCCTGCCTCGGCGATGCCGTGATTGCCGGCGAAGACGCAGGTTTGCGGCCGGTCCATGACCGGCGGGTAGCGCCCTTGCCAGCGGGCAAGCCAGGCGACGGTCTCCTCGAGCCGCCCGAGGCTTCCGGGTGGCTTGGTCAGCATGCCCTCACGGGTGGCGGCGGCCTCCGCGGCTCGCGCGTCGCCTTGTGGAAGCTGGCTTAGCGCCTTTCGCAAGGCGGCGACGGTTTCAAAGGACTGGGTTGGTTGTTGCCCCGAAGTGAGGCTCATTTCTGCAGACATACGGGTCCTCCACGTGACGCCGATCATTCCACCGTTTGCCATCGGGCGGATTTCGGTTGCGGATCAACTCGTCTTCTGACTTCCAGCGTGGCCGGGTTCAGGCACCTTCCCGTCCAGGGCCGGACAGTGGCGGACAAAGCCTCCTGAGACTCGTATCTGGTTACAGCGGCGGGACCGTCTCGGAATTTCACCGAGTTCCGTTAGTTGTCGAAACGTCTGTAACCAGCGCCTTGCCCTTGAGCAACGGATGCTTGCTTCATCTCTGGTAGAATCCGGATACTTCGACACCGAAAAGACCCCTGAATTTGCGCCGTCGCAAAGAGCCTCTTTGGAGACGTTCAGACGGGCATGGGGCGTTCGAGCAAGGCGCGCTGATGGAGGCCGGGCGCATGGCCTCGGCAATGCGTGTATTCTATCGCACCACCCACAATGTCGCCGAGGGAGCAGGTGCCGCGCCGCTCGCCGCCCTTCTCCAGGAGCGCAACGCCATGCGCGGGAAGAGGACCGGCATCATTCTCAGCGGCGCCAATGTGGATGCCGACCTCTTCCGGATGGTGCTCGCGGGGGAGACGCCGCGGGTTGCGTGAGCCGGTCGTCACTTCAACGGGACGGCAAGCCCGCGCTTCAGCGTCTTCAGCACGACGTGGGTGGTGAATTTGCGGACATTCGGGTTCTCGTTCACCAGCCGCTCGGCGAGGGTATCGAAGTCGTCGATCGATCCACAGACGACGACGAGCGTGTAGTCGCCGCGGCCCGTGATGCACCAGGCTTCCTGCACCTCCGGCGTCCTCGCAATCCACTGATGAAGGTTGGCCATGAGCTCCGGCCGGTCCCGCTCGAGTTCGAGCTCGACGAGCAGGGTGACGCCGAGTCCCACCTTTTTCGGGTCGACGATCGAGACGTCGCCGAGGATGACCTTCTGCTCCCGCAACCGCTGCAGCCGCCGCTGCGCCGAGGACGGCGAAAGACCGGTGCGCGCAGCGATGTCCTCGATTGTCGCGCGGGCATCCTCCTGCAGGATGGCCAGGATCTCCCGGTCGACGGCGGTGACGTGTTCGGGTGATCCATTCGAGGTTGCGCGCTTTCTGGGTGAACTATCCATCTGGCTGGCTCTGTTTGACGAATTTTCCCGATCCGGACAGCTATGCTGCCCACATGACTGATTTGCAACATCTCCCCAGCATCGACGGCATCCTTTCCGCCTATGACGCGATCGATCCACTCTTTGTCGACACGCCGCTCATCCGGCATGACGCAGCCGATGCCGAACTTCGGCTCACGCTTCACGCCAAGGTGGAGACGCTGAACCCGCTCCGTTCCTTTAAGGGGCGCGGAACCGATTGGCTTCTCCAGACGATGTCGTCCACCGGCATTCCGCTCGTGGCGGCCTCTGCCGGAAACTTCGGCCAGGGGCTCGCCCATGCGGCTGCCAAGCGGGGACGCAAGGCGATCATCTTCGCGGCGACAAATGCCAACCCGCTGAAGATCGCCGCCATGCGCGGGCTTGGAGCCGAGGTGCTCCTCCACGGCGAGGATTTCGATGCAGCGAAGGTCGAGGCGCGCCGCTTCTCTGCCGAGAAGGGTTATGCCTTCGTCGAGGACGGCGCCCATGCGGCTATCGCCGAGGGTGCTGGCACGATCGCACTCGAGCTCACGAGGCAGAGCGAGAAACGTGGCATCGCGCTCGACGCCATGCTCGTGCCCCTCGGCAATGGTGCTCTTCTGACGGGCGTTGGTACATGGATCAAGGCGAGGATGCCCTCTTGTCGCGTGATCGGTGTCGTCGCCGCGAAAGCCCCGGCGATGCTCCTTTCCTGGGAGCGCGGCGAGTATCTTCCAACACCGTCGGCACCAACGAGCGCCGACGGTATCGCCGTTCGTGAACCGGTCCCATACGCGCTCGAATCGATGAAGATGACAGTCGACGATGTATGGACTGTCGGCGAAGAAACGATCCGGTCGGCGATGCGCTTTTGCCAGCAGCACTACGGCCTCGTCGTGGAGCCCGCCGGCGCGGCCGGTGTGGCCGCCGCACTGGAACACCGGCAGAGGCTCAAGGGAGAATCCGTCGCGACGATCCTCTGCGGCGGCAACGTGCCGCAGTAGCCAAGCAAAATCCAGAGCGGACTCATGCTCCGCTCTAGTGACATGGCTTCGACAGGCTCGGACGAGAGGAGTGAAGAGCTAGTCGAACTCGATGAGCAGCTCTGCGGGATTTGTTTGACCTTCAGATCACTGGAGGAGAGGCTTGTCGTCAGCAGCGTCGGTGAGCGTTTGGCCAACATCCGGCGGCGATGCCGGCTTTTGCGGATCCTCGACGACATGCAGCGGCGCGGAGATGGTCGTTGCCGCGACCGTGCCGATCGTGCGGGCGGTCCCGCCGATCACGGCCGCTACGCCATCGCCCAGTGTCACCTGGGAATCCGTCAGTGTTTGTCCTTTCATCAGCCGCCCGCCGATGAGCTGGACGATGTCCGCGCTCTCCGCGAATTTTGCGTGATTGAGGCTGTCGCCGGTATCGAGTTTTGTCAGGTCAACGACGGCGATGCCCGCCTGCTCGAACTTGGAGCGATAAGGTTCGTCGGCGGGATTAACCGAACCGAGGCGCTGTACTCTCCCGGTAATCAGGCTCGAAACCGCGAGCGCTTTGTCATCCTGAGATACGAAGATCGTGAACCTGGCTGTGTGGCGCCCCATCTCGACGAATTGCTTGGCAAAGACCTGGATGTCGATGTCCGGCGACGCCAGAATGACGTTGGTGATCTTTGGGTTCACCTGACCATGACGGATGCCCATCTGACGTAACGCTTCCATCGTGAGCCATGTCCCCATCGAGTGGGCGAGAATCGTGATGTCTTTCACATCCGGATTCGACGCGAGGACCTGCAGCGATTGCTCCAGGGCCGTCCGGGAGTAGTTGGCGCTCTCCTTGTCATACTCGTAGGCCGTAAGCCTGGCGCGAGAGGGCCAGGTGAAGAGGATCGGAGCAGCCTGCATTCGGCTGTCATGGACAATCTGGGCAAGGCGAAAGACAGAATCCTCATATTTGTTATTGTAGCCGTGAACGAAGACCAGCGCGTGTCCGCCCGAGACGTGTTGCCTGAACCACGCGGTTGCCTCGGATAGGGTTTCGATCTGTTGCACGCGCGTGACCGCGAAATCCTTGGCCGGGTTCGGTGGCAATTGTCGGGGCCACTGCACGGTGCCGGGCTCCCTTCGCTGCGGAATGGAAACCGCGACTTCCGTCAAAAACGGTTTCGGGCTGCGCTCGCCGTTGAACAGGGTTCCGGGGTCACCGGACGGCTGACGGTTGGTGGCGACCAGCATCTCCACCTGCGACGTCTTCGAGGCATGGGCTGCCGGCTTGACCGGCGTCATGACTCCAGCCGGATGTCCGCATCCCTGAAGGACAAGAAGAGCACCGATGAGAAGCATCCGACGCATGGGGACTCCAGAAAGGATTCGCCTGCGAATCCGCGAACCGATTGAGAGAAAGCCGGACGCCATTCCGGCTTCCCAGCGGAGCTTGGTGAGGGGTTCCGACGTGGATGATTGCCGCATGGCGCTATTCCAGGACGCCTCTCAGGCATTTGAGATCATTCGTCGTGGGAACCCCGTGCCATCCCTAGCTGATCTTTATCGCCGATGGCTTCCATCGGCCATCAAGCGCTTCAGGCTTTGGCAGGTAAAGCCGCATCACCGCATAGAATGCGTCCTTCGGAGCGGGGAGCCAGTTGGATTCCCGGTCCGCACCCGGGCTCTCGTTCTGCAGGTAGAGAACGATCTCACCCTCGTCATTCTTCTTCAGGTCTGCAAGCATCGATGAGTTGATGAGGTAGCGATTGATCGGGTTGGCCACGAGAAGCTGCTTCGGTCTGTCGTACATCGTGATCGACCAGAAGGCATCGACCGGTGGAAGCGTCTCCGAGGTGAAGGTCAAAGTGTATCTTCCCGTCCTGCCGTCGAGGGGCGCGTTCTGTGCGTCGAAGCCATAGATGACATAGAGAGCCTCCTGCACGGAGTTGCCGTAGATGCCTCCCTGCGCTGCCGCGGCACGAACCATGTATTGGCCCTTCATGAATTCCGGTGAGCCGAATATCTTCGACGAATCCGTCAGGCTCGCAGCGACGTCGCGGATTTCCCGCTCGGCCGTTACAGCGACCTCTTTCATCAGTTTTTCGGTGTCTGGCGAGAGGTCCTCTGGAGGCCATGGTGAGCCGTCCCGAATCCCAAGGATGCCGAGGCTCTTGCGCTGTGTTTCGTCACCCGAGTAGGGCGGGGCGAATTGCAGAAGGAAAGCGGCAAGCGACCAGTAGTCGGAAACCATCTTCTCGTCGGAGATCGGCAACCATTCGACGGCCGGCGGAGCCTGCGGAGCCGGCGTACCCGCATAGGCGGAAAGCAACTGCGCCTTGTAGCCCGCCTGGATCTCCTTCACCCTCTCGAGATCGTCGGGCGAGAAGAGTTGCGTCCTGACGATGCCGATAGCCAGGGTGGTCGGCATGTCGATGACGCGCTTGATGCCTTTGGGCAGGTCTCCCTTCCAGCCTGGGCCAGCGATCAGGAAATTGCCGCCTCCGTTGCCGTCGATCCGTGTTCCCGGGTAGTCGACATTATTGGTATAGAGGTCGATGAGCTGGAGTGAGTAGTAGCGGTTCTTCTCGATCGGCGGCATGGTCACCACGACGGGTTCCGCCCTCAGATCGAAAACAATGAAGGAATAGGGCGTGTCGGAATTCGGCGTGATGATCGCCGTGTCGTCCGGCGTGTAGACTCTGGCGATACTCACCATCGTGTTGAGCGGTCCCTTGTATTGGCCGCCGCCCGGCTCGAGCGCATATTGGTACATGGTGAGGTAGTTCTTCACCATCGGATAGGTGTAGATATAAGCCTCGCGCGCGATCGCTCTGGTGTCCTCCCCGGCGAATGCCTGGATCGGCGACACCGACAGCGTCATCATTGCGGTGGTGGCCTTCAGAAACGTGCGACGTCTCATTTCACTTCCTCCACGACGGGGAATTTCCACGTTCCATCCAGGATTTGCGTCTCGGGCCGGTAGAGGCGAACCATGTAGTTCCAGCCCTCGGGCGTGGGCAGGCAGTTGGCAATCTTGCCGTCGCAGCCTCCGAACTGGATCGTGATCGATCCATCCGCGGTCTTTTGCGCAGTCACATTGTTCAGCGAATACGCATTCAGCTTGTTGGGTGTGAAGAAGCCGTCCTTGTTATAGACGGTGACCGACCAGAAGTCCTTCACGGGGACATCCTTCACGGTCAGCCGATAGACGCTTTTGCCGTCGTTCTTTTCGGGCGTGATATTGAGATAGAGCGCTTCCTTGTCCGGGTTTCCACCCCATCCAAGCGCGGCCCCGATCAGGTGTCGGACCGGCTCTACCTCGTCGCGCGATCCGAACATCTTCGCGGTGTCCGGCAGCAAGGCGCCGAGATCGAGGAGTGCGCGACGGGTCTTGTCCCGGCTCTTTGCGTCCCATTCGGGGATCTCGAACTGACCCTGTGCTGCCTGCTCGACCGTAATCGCATCCTGAAGCGCATGAACCTTGTTCATGTCGTCCGCGTCGGCGGGGTCGGCAAAGAAGCGAAAGGCGGCGGCCACATACCGGGTGCCTATGTCCTCCCGCTTCAAGGTATGCGATCCAGCTCCATAGTATACGCCGTGGGCATAGTGATCCTCGTCGATCACGAGCAGCGACACAAACCGGTCGCCGGACTCCGGCACGGTGATCGTCACCGGTCCCGCATCCAGATCGAAAACGGCGGAAGAATAAAGCGTGTCCCGGTTCAGGCGAATGACGGTCTGCTTGTCAAGCGGCGCCATTTCCCGCGTATGGTCGAACTTACCGAAGCCTCCGTTGGCGGCGATGCCGGAGAAATAGAGGTCGCTCTCGGCCCGCACGAAGTTGTCGCTGTTGACAGGAACCGGATCGGCAGCAGCAGGCAAGGCGGCGAGCAGTGTTGCCGCAATCGTCGAAAGTCTCAATGTTGCAAGAGACATATAAGATGCTCCAAAGTTGGAATTGAAAACACTCGGATTGTCGGTGAACGGCTAAAAGCGAACGACGAGGCCAAGGATCGGACCTTGCTGGACCACGTCGAACACGAAGCCGTCATTGCTGTAGTCGACGCCGAGCGCGCGATATCCGGCGACGGCTGAGATCCGGTCATTGAACTCGTAGCCGAGGCCGGCGGCGATATCCCAGTCGAGGTCCGCCTGTCCGGCACCGATCAGTCCCCAGGCACTGAGGTAGAGACTATCGGTCAGGAAATATCGCCCGCGCACCCCGACCATGGCGTCGACCCAGGTGGCGCTGTCGCTGTCCGACACGCCGTCCAGAAGTCCGCCGGAGAAGGAGATTTCGGTGCTTACATGCCAGAGCCGTGCACCAGCGACGACATCAAGGTTGCCGCGGTCGTCCTGAAAGATGGCATAACCGGCACCGACAAATCCGGCGAATGTCTCCGACGTGGTATCGACGCTTTCAGCTACGATGCCGAGCGGCGTGGAAACCCCGGAGGACACCTTGGTGTAGATGACGTCGCCGAAGATGCTAAAGCGACCGTGACGCGCTTCGCCGATCGCCATGAATCCGAAATCGAGATCCTTCAGAATGTCGCCGAAATCGGATTCGAGATGCACCTCCGGCAGGCCGAACTGCGCGACATCGCCGGAGATGCCGGCCGCCCAAAAATAGGGGCTTACGGCAAGGCTCCAGCCGTCGTCCTCAGCCGGTTTGGCGTCGGGAACGATGAATGGTTGCTGAAGATCGGCGGCACTCACAGGGCCAATCACCGCCATGCTGAAAAGCACTGCCGCCGAGATTGAATTCGCTTTCATTGATAGATCCTTCTGCCATCAGGTATGGATTCCGATCCGGCTCGGCTTTCAGTTTCGGAACAGGAGTGCGCGCGTGGTCAGTAGCACCCACTCCGGCCCGTCCGGCGGCCCGTCGGCAGACGCTTGCGCCGTTCTATGCGTGTAAATGCCGTCACGTGTGACGGCCGGCAGGTTCAATTTGCACGTTTTTCGACGCCACATTGTCCGAATTCAGACAATTTGAGGTAGTTTTGGTTCGCGCCGTTCGCGCCTTTTGCCGTGTGCCTAGGCGGGTGGATTTTTGCACCCCTGTCCCCGCAGTCGTCTTCGACGCGCCATCGTTGCCGCCGACATGTGTTCGCAGACGACCACCTGCCGTGTGCGACCGGTCTGCCCATCGGTCTGCTGCAGAGCGCCGTGGCTGGACAATCCTTGAAGTTTAGGTTGTTATCGCGTCGATCTGCCATTCCCGGCTGCGGAACGTGGCGCGACAAGGTTTGTTGCTCAGGTGGCCAACAGGCTGCCGGGCCTGGCACCGCATTCGATTGGCCGAAGGCATTCTGTCTGGGGGGATAGCAATGTGGAGAAACCATGTTGGATCTTGCGCGAGAGAAAGCGGAAGAGGTCATGAGGAAGGGCGCCTGGCTCTCGACCATGACCGAATCCTTCCGGTCGGAGTTGTTTCGGCATGCGCGTTTGCAGCAGTTCGTTCCAGGCCAGATAATCTATAGGTTCGGCGATCCGGTCGGGGGAATGTACGGGCTTGTCGCCGGCTCGCTCACCGTCAATTCGGCACCTCCCGACGCGATTCCGCGTTTGATCCACGTTGGAATGCCGGGAGCATGGACGGGAGAGGGACCGTTCCTGACCGGCCGGCCACGCAGGGTCGAGTTGCGCGCCCTCGGAGGCGCCCTGATGATGCACGTGCCTCTCGACGCACTGGAGCAGATGGCGGCCCGCGATCCCGGCGTCAGCCGGGCGATCGGGATGAACGCCGTATTTACCGTCGACGTGCTCGTCCGGATCGTTCACGATTTGCAAACGCGCGATGTCGGGCGCAGAATTGCGTCCGTCCTGCAACGGACGGGCTGGCTTGGTGATGTGGCGATACCTCTGTCCCAAACGGACATCGGGATCATGGCAAATGCGTCCCGCCAGCAGGTCAACGCAGCAATGCAACGGTTTGCTGACGCCGGCTGGGTAAGTTACACCTACCGGTCCATCGCCGTCACGAACGCGCAGGCGCTGCGACGCTACTCCGAAGGCGACGGATCGGAGTAGCAGATGGACAACGCTCTCGCGCAAAAACGGGACGTCGAAACGAAGGCGTCCTGGACGCAGGCGACGCTGTTCCTGACCTTGATGGTCTTTACGGCAGGACAGTCGTTTCTTCTTGTCGTCCTTCCTCCGCTTGGCCGGCGGCTGGGTTTCACTGACCTCCAGATCGGGGGTATTCTCAGCCTTTCTGCCTTGCTGCTCATGGTGTCGGCTCCTGGATGGGGCTACCTCAGTGAACGTGTCGGACGCCGGCCAGTCCTGCTGGCCTCTCTTACGGGCGGTATATTGGCCGCCATCGGATTTGGAACGATTGTGCATTTTCGGATTTCGGGTGGCTTGAGTGTCTTCCTCGCACTCATCCTGATTGCACTCGTGCGCGCCATCCAGGCCGCGGTGACCAGCGGCATCTTGCCCGCGGCCCAAGCCTTCATGGCGGACATTACAGGCCCGGCGCAGCGAGCGAATGGTATGGGCACGCTGGGCGCAGGTATAGGTGTCGGCGCAATAGCCGGGGCCGGGCTCGCCTGGCAACTCGGCGGAGAAAATCCGGTTATGGCATTCTCTCTCGTTGCGGGATTGGCAAGCTTTGCCTTTTTGAGCGTGCTTTGGGTAGCCAAGGAACCTCCTCGCACAGCTTCAGCAAGGATATCCGACGGTCACCTGCCGATTGGTCGCATCTGGCCATTCCTCGTGATCACGCTCGTGTCGATCTCTGCCTACAGCGTGCTGCAACAGGTAACGGCTCTCCGCCTGCAGGACTCTTTCGGCTTCTCGGTCGAGGAGTCGATTTCGCGTGGAGGCGCGGCGCTGATGGCGGCGGCGCTGGCCATGATCGTGGTGCAGGCATCTGCGGTCCGCGTCTTCCGGTGGGAGGCCACTCGGCTGCTGGGCGTGGGAGCCGTGATAGCTGTCACCGCGATGCTGATCTGCACCGTGGCGACGGCCTATTTCACCATCGTTGCCACGTTCATTCTGCTCGGCATCGGTCTCGGACTGATGCTTACCGGTAACCTGGCCGCGCTCAGTCTGGAGACCGGCCCCGGAGCTCAAGGCAAAGCTGCGGGCGTGAACGTAGTGGCGCAAGGGCTGGGGCAGGCTATTGGCCCGATCACCGGCGCCGGCCTTCACCGGGTATCGCCACAACTTCCTTTCGTGGCGGCAACAATGCTGCTTGTGATCGCGTGCCTGGTTGCGACGCGGGCCTGGAGATCTGCTGCCACCAACTCGCGATGACAGTAGCGCCGGTCACGCCGTCGAATGCATGAAGGATGGTCGGAACGTTTCGGGCATTCGGGCGCGGGAAAGCCCGCTCGATGCCGGTCTCGTCTCGCCGGGCAATCTGGAAAGGCCGACGGCGTCATCTGCGCCGATGTCGGCCCCGGGGAGCGAGGCCGACACCGCGTTCTTTCGGGATTCCCCGCTCACCTGTTGCCGACGAGCATGCGGTAGCGGAACTGGTCGATGACGACGGCGAGGATCAGCAGCGAGCCGAGCAGCACCATCTGCATGTAGGAGCCGATCTGCATGAGGTTCATGCCGTTCTGGACGAGCACGATGAAGAAGGCCCCGAGGACCACGCTTTCTACACGCCCGATGCCACCCCTCAGCGAGACGCCGGCGATGACGCAGGCGGCGATCGATTCCAGTGCGATCGTGCCTCCGAGATTGGTCTCGCCGCTTTCGACGCGGGCGGTCAGAAGCACGCCGGCGACCGAGGCCAGGAAAGCGCAGAGGATATAGGCGAGGAACAGCGTGCGCTTGGTGTTGATGCCGGAAAGGTTGGCCGCCTTGATATTGCCGCCGATCGCATAGATGCGGGCGCCGCTTCGGGTGCGGTTCATCAGGATCCACATGCCGACAATCGCGACGATGGCGACCAGGACCGGGACGGGCACGCCGAGGACACGACCGAAACCGAAGAAATCACCGAACTCGAAGGGCAGGTTGCCGATCGGCACGCCGCCGGTCAGGAAGAGCGCGATGCCGGCGCCGACGGATTGCACCCCGAGCGTCATGATGAAGGGCGAAACCCCGAACTGCGCGATGCCGATACCGTTCAGCATGCCGAGCGCCAGAGCCGACAGGAAGCCCGCCGAGACGCCGAGGACGATGACCAGCCAGACCATGTCGGGGAACTGGGCCGCAAAATAGACCATGACGGAGGCGGAGACGACCGATGTGAGCGCGATCGAGGTCCCGACGGCGAGGTCGAAGCCTCCTGTCACCAGAACCAGCATCTGGCCGAGCGAGACGAGGACGAGATAGACCGACTGACGGGCGACATTGGTGAGGTTGTCGAGCGTCAGGAACTGTTTCGAGGCGAGCGTGAAGAGAATGAGGGCTGCCACGAGGAAGAAGGGCAGGACACCGAGCCTGATGAAGACCGCTTTCAGTGCGGCCGGCGCGGAGAAGGTCTGCTTGGCGTCCGAGACCGACGCGGTTTCGAGCTTGCTGGTCATGCCGTTTTTCTTTCCTGATCGAAGAAGGCGCCGAGAACCGCCTGTTCCTGGATGGCCTCGCCTTCCAGTTCGGCCGAGATGCGACCGTTGCGGAAGACGATCAGCCGGTGGGCGAGGTGCATGGCCTCCGGTAGGTCGGAGGATATCACCACCACCGCCTTGCCCGCCTCGGCAATGGATTTGATGATGCGATAGAGGGCGGCGCGGGTGCCCATATCGACGCCGACTGTCGGCTCGTCAAAGATATAGACGTCGTAGTCCCTGCCGAAGCTCTTGCCGAAGAGGATCTTCTGCTGGTTGCCGCCGGAGAGCTTGGATGTGCCGCGCTCGAGGAAGGCCTCGCTGAGATCGACCTTGCGTCCGATCTCGCTCGACTGGCTGCGTAGCGCTGCGGGCGAGATGAGGCCGAGAGCATTGCGGGTGTCGCGCCGGTCGAGAATGGAAAGCGCGATGTTGGCGCGCGCACTCGCCCCGAGCAGCAGTCCTTCTTCCTTTCGGTCGGAGGGAAGAAAGAAGACGCCGCTTTGCATCATTTCTGGCGTCGTCGCGCCGGTCCTGTCACGTCCCATCAACGTGACCGTACCGCCCGCCGTCGGCAGCAGGCCCATGACGGCGCGGAAGGTGCGCGACTTGCCGGAGCCGACGAGACCTGCAACGCCGAGAACCTCGCCGCGGCGGACGTCGATGTCGACACCGTCAACGCCCCAGGCCTTCAGTCCGCGGATTGTCAGGATCGGCTCCGGTTGCGGACTGCGTGCGATGTGCGGGTAGATCTCGTCGATCTTGCGGCCCGTCATCATTTCGACGAGTGCTTTTTCCGACAGGCTCTCGGCGCCGATCGTACCGATCAGGCGGCCGTCGCGGAGCACCGTGATGCGGTCTGCGATCGCCTTGAATTCCTGGATGCGGTGGGAGATGTAGACGATGCCGACGCCGCGCGCCTTGGCGCGGTCGATGAATTCGAAGAGCTTGTGTGTCTCTCGCTCGGTCAGCGAGGCGGTCGGCTCGTCGAGGATGAGGATCCGGGCCTGCTGGTGCAGAGCCTTGGCGATCTCGACCATTTGCTGTTCGGCTCGCGAGAGCGAGACGACCGATCGGCGGACGTCGATCGGAAAGCCGAGGCCGGTGAAGAGGACATGCGCCTCGGCATACATCCGCCGGCGCTGGACGAGCCCCATCTTCCGCGGCTCCTGGCCGAGAAAGATGTTCTCGGCGACCGTCATCGTCGGCACCAGCGAAAATTCCTGGAACACCGCACCGATGCCGGCCGCGCGCGCGTCGTTGACCGAGTGGAATTGCTTCTCCTCCCCGTCGATCCGGACGACGCCTTCGGTCGGCGCGGTAACCCCGGCGAGGATGGAGATCAGGGTGGATTTGCCGGCGCCGTTTTCGCCGAAGAGGACGTGCACTTCCCCGGCCCGGAGCGTGAAGTCGACACCGTCGAGCGCGCGCACGCCGGGATAGGATTTGGCAATGCCGGTCATTTCCACCAGGGGTGGCCGCGAGGTCATTTTCGTATCAGTCCAATCATTGCTGCCGGGAGAGGGTTCCGGCGCCCGTGAGACGCCGGAACCTGCGCGATCAGTTGACGGAGAAGACAGGCTTGTAGCCGTCCGGGGGCAGAATGTTGGTCTGCGGCACCGTTTTGACGTTGGACGGATCGACCACGAAGATCTTCGGCCCGACGTGCTTGACGAATTCCTTGCCTTCCAGTGCACGCACCGCCTGGTCGACGGCGATACGGCCCTGGACGACCATGGAGTCGGCCGGCGCGGCGAGAATGAAGCCGCGCTTGATGCCTTCGTAGACACCGGGCGTCATGTAGAAGGCGAGGAGGTCGACCTTGCCCTTGAGCCCGCGCTCGCGGATAAGGCCCTGGGCGGCTTCCGCCGTCACCGCCGTGCCGGCGACATAGCGGATGTCGGGCTCGGCCTGCAGCACGTCCTCGACCAGCTTCAGCTGGGCTTCCTTGCCGGTGTCTCCATATTTCGGCTCCAGCGCCTTGACGGCCGAACCCTTGATCGCTTCGAGGAAGCCCTTGTTGGCGGCTTCCACCCAGCCGGCGCCGGCCGGGCCCGGGAACCAGCCTACCTTCACCTCCTCGGAGCCAGCGGGGTGCTTCTTGGCGAGGTAGGCGCCGGTCTCAAAGCCCATGGTGTAGAAGGAAACGAGCGACTTGGCGGTGACGTCGGGCGAAGAAATGCCGTTGATGACATCGATCACCGGAATGTTCTTCTTCTTGATCTCGCTGACGAGGTTGTTGAGGCCGTCAAAGGAGATGGCGCCGATGACCACGGCCTGGGCCCCGCCGGCGACACAGTCCTCGATCTGGCTGATCTGCTTTGAGAGTTCGGTGTAGCCGCCTGCCTCGACGAGGTTCATCTTCACGCCGAGATCCTTCGCCTCTTCGGCGACGCCGTAGTCGACGCCGAGCCAGTAGGCATCCTTCATGTGCGGGAAGGAAACGCAGATGTTCCAGGGCTTCTCCGCCTTTTCGAGCGGCGAGTAGGACATGTCGACCGCCTTGCCGTCGGCGGAGAACGCCGGTTCGACGGCTTGTGCCGGATAAGGATACCAGGCTTCTGCCAACGCCGGCGTCGCCAGCGCCAGAGCGAGTGCGGAACCCGCCAGTGTAAGTGCAAGTTTGTTTTTCATGGTTGTTCCCCCTTTATGGAGTTGGTTGCTGCGGTCAGAAGAGGTTGCGGATCTGATTGATCAGGGCGGCGCGGTCCTTTCTCGCGGAAAGCGCGGTTTCCATGTCGACCTTCACGAAGCGGGTCGGTGTATGCGGCTGGAGCTGGCCGATCAGGTCCATGTCGGCAGAGATCACCGTTCCGAGCATGAAGTAGCCGCCACCGGAGACGGCATCGCGGTGCAGAATGATCGGTTCGGTGCCACCGGGAACCTGGATGGAGCCGTAGGGATAGCAGCTGTCGACGATGTTCGACGGATCGGAGCCGGCGCCGAACGGCGGTGTGCGCGCAACGAAATCGAGCTTGCGTCCGCCACGGAAGCGGTAGCCCATGCGGTCGGCTTCCGGCGCCACCTTCCAGGTGTCTTCGAAGAAGTTCTTCCCCGACTCCTCGGTAATGCGGTGCCAGTAGAGGCCAGGCAGCACTCGCAGTTCCGCCGGCATCCCAGGGCGACGGCGGAGCGCTTCTGGGATCGACTTGCCGTCGATGGCCGCACCTGCGGGGCCGACCGGCAGTTCGTCGCCGGCCGCGATCGGCCGGCCCTTGAAGCCGCCGAGTGCCCCGATCGCATAGGTTGAACGGGAACCGAGAGCGAGCGGCACGTCGATGCCGCCGGAAACGGCTATGTAGATGCGCGCGCCGGTCTTCAGAAAGTCGAAGGAGAGCACCTGGCCGGCCTTGACCTTGAACGCGGTCCAGCCGGGCCTCTCCTCACCGTCCACCCTGATCGGCATCTCGGCTCCGGTCACGGCGACCATTGCATCTTCGGTGAATTCGAGTTTCGGTCCGACGAAGACCGCTTCGAGGCCGGCCGCCCCTTCCTCGTTGCCGACGAGGAGGTTGGCGGCTTTCAGCGCAAGGCGATCCATGGCGCCGCCGAGCGGAATGCCGAGATGAAAATAGCCGGGACGACCGAGGTCCTGGACCGTGGTGGCGAGACCTGGATGTTGAACCTTAATGGCCATGGAGAACGCCCTCCAGCTTCGCGTTGTAGCCGTCGATGTCTTTTTGGAATTCCCTGAGGTCGAACTTCACCTCGCGGATCGGTGGGGCAAAGCGACCCTTGTCGACGTCTTCCACTGCCTGGTCGTAACCGTCGCGGTCGACCGGCTTGAACTTGACGATGTCGCCGGGACGGAAGAACACCATGAAGTCCTTCAGGTAGGAGGTTGTCTGGGTCGGGTCGTAGATCGGCATCGGGGTAATGCCGAACATCTGGTAGCCGCCGGCGCCGCGAACCGAATAGATGCAGCCGAAACAGCCACCATGGCCGACGGTGAGGCGTGGCGTGTCGGTGCGCGGGCGCAGGTATTTTGGTACCTGGATCTGCCGTTGGCGCTCGACCATCTGGTACATGAAGGGCAGGCCGGAGACGAAACCGACCATGGAGACGAACCAGGGCGAGCCGGAATGGGCAGCGACGAAGTCGTCGACCGAGCCGTAATTGTTGATGCGTGCGGCGTATTCGAGGTCGGTGCTGTCCGGATCCTGATGGCGCTCGCGGAAACGCATCAGCGTCTCGTGCGTCCACGGATCGTTGTAGAAGACCGGGATCTCGATGATGCGGGTGGTAATCACAGGCTCCGACTTCGCAGCCGCCGCCTCGATCGCCTGGACTTCCTTCAGGATGTCGTTCGGGTGGATGACGTCGGGGTCGAACTTGATCTGGAATGAGGCGTTCGCCGGGCAGATTTCGGTCACGCCCTTGATCTTCGCCTGCTTGATGCCCGTCGTCATCGACAGCGAGTTGAAGAAGGCCTCGAGCGACATCTCCTCGGAGCATTCGACGAAGAGGTGTTCGTCACCTCCGAACGTATAGCGCATGGGCATCAGGCAACCTCCTTGGATGCGACAAAGGCCTTGAACTCCGTCTCCAGCCACGGCTCCAGGAAGCGTGTGTGGACGTCGCCCGCTGCCACCGACGGGTCGGACGCCAGCGCCTGGTGGAGAGGAATGGTCGTTGCGAGGCCGCGGATCTCGAAATTGTCGAGAGCCTCTCCGAGCCGGTCGAGGCAGTGGTCGCGGCTTTCACCCCAGACGATCAGCTTGCCGAGGAGAGAATCGTAGAAGGGC
This sequence comes from Ciceribacter azotifigens, assembly GCF_048159625.1. NCBI lineage: Bacteria > Pseudomonadati > Pseudomonadota > Alphaproteobacteria > Hyphomicrobiales > Rhizobiaceae > Ciceribacter > Ciceribacter azotifigens. The sequence continues at coordinate 38,456 of NZ_JBLQTA010000006.1, forward strand.
GGAACCTGGTAGCCGTCGTAGAGCATGGTGTCGAAACGGACGCCGTCACCTTCCGGAACGCCGAGCGCCTCGACAAGGCCGGGACCGGGCAGGAACCCGCGCATGGGGTCCTCGGCGTTGATCCGGCACTCGATTGCGTGACCGCGGATCGCGACATCCTCCTGGCGGATCGAAAGCTCGGCGCCCCCGGCGATTCGGATCATCTCCTGGACCAGGTCGATGCCGGTGATCATCTCGGTCACCGGATGTTCGACCTGGATGCGGGTGTTCACTTCGATGAAGTAGAATGCGCCGGTTTCGTCGTCATAGAGGTATTCGACGGTACCCGCCCCGCGATAGCCGACTTCCCGCGCGAGCGCGACGGCGCTCTCGCAGAGCGCCTTGCGGACGGTCTCCGGCAGCCGGAAGGAGGGGGCTTCTTCCCAGACCTTCTGGCGGCGTCGCTGGAGCGAGCACTCGCGTTCGAAACAGTGGATCGCGTTCCTGCCGTCTCCGAGGATCTGGACCTCGACATGGCGGGCGCGGGTGATGACCTTCTCGACATAGAGGCCACCATCGCCGAAGGCGGCGAGCGCCTCGGCAGACGCCTGCGGGAAGTGCCGCTCGAAGTCCTCCATGTTCTCGGCGATGCGAATGCCGCGACCGCCGCCGCCGGCGGCCGCCTTGATCATGACCGGAAAACCGATCTCCTCGACGATTTCGCGCGCGGCGGCGATGTCGTCGATCCGGCCGTTGGAACCGGGAACAGTCGGAACGCCGGCACGGCTTGCGACCTTGCGCGCCTCGACCTTGTCGCCGAGCAGACTGATCGCATCATGGCGGGGCCCGATGAAGATGAGTCCGGCGTCTTCGACAGCCTTCGCGAAGGCGGAATTTTCCGAGAGGAAGCCATAGCCCGGGTGGACAGCGTCGACGCCGGTCTCGCGAGCGGCCTTCAGCACGGCTTCGATGTTGAGGTATGACTTTGCTGCCGAGGGTGGACCGATTTCGACTGCCTGGTCCGCGAGCTTCACGGCCAACATGTCACGGTCGGCGGCGGAGTGGACCTGGACGGTCCTGATCCCGAGCGCCTGGGCGGCGCGAATGATCCGGACGGCAATCTCGCCCCGGTTGGCGACGAGGATCGACGAAATGCTCATGCCTCGACCTCGGCGATGACCTGGCCGGCCATGATCGGCTCGTTGTCCTCGGCGACGAAGGTGATCGCGCTTCCGGTGACGTCGGCGCGGACTTCGTGGAAGGTCTTCATCACTTCGATGAGACCGATGACGTCGCCGGCTGAAACGCTCTCGCCATCCTGCTTGTAGGGTGCCGCGTCGGGAGACGACCGGCGATAAAAGGTTCCGGGCAGGGGTGATTTGATCTCGAGCTTGCTCATCGTGGTCTCCCGTTATCTGACGATTTCTGAAATGGGCGCGATGCGGATGCCTTCGGCAATCAGGGCTTCGCGCATATGGCGGACGATATCGAGCGCACCCAGGGTGTCGGAATGGAAGCAGATGCTCTCGAAGGGAACCTCGATGTCCTTGCCGGTGACGGCCGTCACCCGGCCTTCGGTGCAGGCACGCACCACCTTGCGGGCGATCGCCGCCGGATCGGGGCGTCCCGCGTCGCGGGTGAAGACGATGGAGCCGCTTTCGTCGTAATCACGGTCCGCATAGAACTCCCGGACGACGGGGTGGCCGGCCTCGATGGCAGCCTTCTCGGTCGCGGACCCGGCCATGCAAAAGACGTAGGCGTTCGGTGCGACCGTACGCATATAGGTGATGAAGAGCTGCGCGAGCTCCGGGTTGACGGCCATTTCCATGTATAGTGCGCCATGGGGCTTCACGTGCTGCAGGTTGGTGCCGTGGCGACGGGCAAATTCACGCAATGCGCCAACCTGGTAGACTATATCGTTGACGAGTTCGCGGGCCGTGCCGTTGATCTTCCTCCGACCGAAGCCCTGCAGGTCGTTATAGCCGGGATGGGCGCCGACGCCGACACCATGCTCGACGGCGAGGCGGACCGTATGATCCATCAGGTTCGGATCGCCGCCATGGAAACCGGCCGCGATATTGGCGGAGCTGATTAGTCCCATCAGGGCGGCATCGTCGGTATCGCCGACGTGCCAGCGGCCGAACGCCTCGCCCAGATCACAATTGATGTCCACGACCTCGAGTGCCACTTTTCTTCCCTGTTCTGCCTGCATTTTGTGCAATGCAATACGATGCCTTCATCCTTGTCAGAAGACGGTATGAAGAAATGTTTCATTTGAAAAATTCTATTTTTGAAAGCCATGTATTTGGAAAAGAGAATTCGATCGCTTCTGCCTCATCGCGTCTCGTGAACGTGAAATCAGCATGTTATGACGCGCAAGAACGGGTGAACTCTGGAGGAGCCACAATTTACGCGCTTCTCATTCTGAAAAATTGATATAACCTATCGTCGATTCAGATTGTATGGATAGCCGATGTCGCTCAGCCTTCGTCAAATTCGCTATTTCGTCGCCACTGCCGAATCTGGCCAGGTCTCGCAGGCCGCGGTGAATCTCGCGATCTCCCAGTCGGCGGTGACAACCGCGATCAAGGATCTCGAGGCGACGGTCGGCGCCAGCCTTTTTGAGCGGACGCCCCACGGCATGGACCTGACGGTTGCCGGTCGGCGCTTCCTTTCTCAGGCCTACGAGATTTTGCAGAAGATCGACGAGGCGACGCAGCTCAATCTGGTGTCCGCGGAGGTCAAGGGCACGCTGACGATCGCCGCCACCTACACCGTCATCGGCTATTTCCTGCCCTTTCATATCGAGCGCATGCGGCGGCAGTTTCCGGGTATCGAGATCCAGTTGTTCGAACTCAACCGCGAATCCATCGAAGAGGGGCTCCTGACCAACCGCTACGATCTGGCAGTGATGCTGACATCCAACATCCTCAACCCGGAACTGGCGACGGAGAAACTCCTGAGTTCCCAGCGCCGGCTCTGGGTCTCGGCCCGTCATCGCCTGCTTGAGCAGGAAAGCGTCGGGTTCAGGGAAGTGGCAGAGGAGAACTACATCATGCTGACGGTCGACGAGGCCTCCCACACGTCGCTGCGCTACTGGAGCCAGACACCCTATCTGCCGAGGATCACGCTTCGAACATCGTCTGTCGAGGCGGTGCGATCGCTGGTCGCCAACGGACAGGGCGTCGCGATCCTCTCGGATATGGTTCACCGCCCGTGGTCGCTCGAGGGGCGTCGTATCGAGACGATCGCGCTCAAGGACCCGATCCCTTCGATGGATGTCGGGCTCGCCTGGCGTCGCAATGCCGAGTTCACGCCGGCGATGGAGGCGGTGCGTTCCTATTTCCGGCGCTCTTTCAATATTCCGGAATAGTGGGGCGATGCCGGCGTCTCCGGTGCCGCTACGAGAACCCACTTGTCAGGATTGCTGCGATGCACCATCAATAGGGGATGTCACATCCTGACCTGACCATTCTTGTGATTGACGAGAACGCCGTTCGCGGCGCGATCATCGAGGAAGGTTTGCGCGAGGCTGGGCACACGCGGGTTACCGTCGCGCACGAGATGCACGGCATCGCCCGGGTGGTCGAGACACTGGCGCCGGACGTCATCATCATCGATATCGAAAACCCGAACCGCGACATGATGGAGCATCTTTTCCAACTGACGCGGACCGTCAGTCGGCCGATCGCCATGTTCGTCGATCGCTCCGACACGGCCTCGATCGAGGCCGCGGTCGATGCGGGCGTCTCCGCCTATGTCGTCGACGGGCTCAGAAAGGAGCGGGTGAAGCCGATTCTCGACATGGCGGTGAGCCGTTTCAACGCCTTCAGCCGGCTGCAGCGCGAACTCGCAGACGCCCGCAGCGCGCTCGAGGAGCGCAAGGTCATCGAGCGGGCGAAGGGCATTCTCATGGAGATGCGCGGGCTCTCCGAAGAGGAGGCTTTCGCGCTGATGCGCCAGACCGCGATGAACGAGAAGAAGAAGCTTGCCGAAATCGCCCAGAGTGTCGTCACCGCGGCGGGGCTCCTGCTGTGATCGTTGGCGCTGTCCGGAGGAACCGGAGTGAATGACATGACGACAGACCGCAAAGACGCAGGTTCGAAAGGCATGGAAATGCACGCCTCGCCGGCGCTCGGGCGGCGGCCGGAGCCGAAGGTCTTGCGCGCCGGCTTTATTCCGCTGATGGACGCTTCCGTGCTGATTGTCGCTTCGGAGTGCGGGTTTGCCGCGCGCGAAGGCCTCGGACTCGATCTCGTTCGCGACGTCTCCTGGGCCAATGTCAGGGACCGGCTCGCTTTCCGGCAGTTCGACGTGGCCCACATGCTGTCGCCGATGCCGGTCGCGTCGATGCTGGGACTGGGCTCCAATCCCTCGCCGACGATCGCGCCGTTTTCGCTCGGTCGTGGCGGCAATGCGATCACTCTGTCGCTGCGACTCTTCGAGCGCATGCAGGCGCTGGCAGGGCTCGGCGATGGCGCTTCCGCGCTCGAGAACGCGCGTGCGCTGGCGACCGTGCTCGCCGACATGCGCGAGAAGGGCGAGCAGCCGCCCACGCTCGGCATGACCTATCCCTTTTCCTCGCACAATTACGAGTTCCGGTATTGGCTTGCGGCCGGCGGCATCGACCCCGACCGCGACGTGAAGCTGGTCGTGGTGCCGCCGCCGCTTACCTCGGATGCGCTGGCAGCGGGAGCGATCGACGGCTTCTGCGTGGGCGCGCCGTGGAACATGGTCGCCTCTGAGCGCGGCGTCGGTCGCATCGTCGCGGCCAAACAGGACATCTGGCCGTCGGCACCCGAGAAGGTGCTCGGCATGCGACCGGAATGGGCGGAAGCCCATCCCGAGACGGTATCGCGCCTCCTCGTGGCGCTCGATGCTGCCGCCCGCTGGTGCGACGACCCGCAAAACCATGATGCGCTCGCAGAGCTGCTCGCCGATCCCCGTTTCATCGCCGCGCCGGTCGACATCATCCGCCATGTGCTTGCAGGCGAATTCAGTCTCGACGCCAAGGGTAATCGCCGCGTCATCAAGGACTATTTCCGGTTTCACGGTGGCTTCGCCAATTATCCGCGACCGGGCGAGGCGCTCTGGATCTACAGCCAGATGATCCGCTGGGGGCAGGTCACGTTCTCCCCGGCTGGCGTGGCCGTCGCGGCTTCGGCCTTTCGTCCCGATCTCTATCGCCTTGCGCTCGGGGCGGAAGCCGCACCGGCTGCGGACGCGGATCTGCGCGTGGAGGGCGCCGACGCGGCTGACCGTTTCATGGATGGTCACGTCTTTGATCCGGCCCGTGTCGCCGACTACGTGGCGGGCTTCGCCGTGCGGAGCGAACGCGCGGCGGGGACTTCGCACGACGAGGCGTAGCGCCGAGCGCATTGCACAATTGTCCGGCTCTCCTAGATGTCGCCGACAGGCAATCGCCTTGTAAATATGCATTCTGTTGCGTGCGTAAAAGATAATCATGCAATAGAATCTGTCTGTTTTACACAAATACATCAATGACATAATGGTTTTCTTGCGAGTGTGGCACGCTGCTTGCGTGTCATTTATCGCACCGGTCAACGGCGACCGGAAAGCAGATGAGCGCCAAAGGCGCGTCCACATCAGACACCGACGTCGCAAGGTATTGCTGTCCGGGCCTCCTCCCAGGTCCGCCGACGCATGACCCCTGCGGCGTTTTTTAGTTTCCGGATCTCCGTGAACAGAGGGGAAGAACAGATGACGAAGACGGATGGACAGGGCCTCAGTCGCCGCAGCCTCCTGAAGACAACAGCCGCTACCGCGCTGATCGGAGCGGTCCGCTCCGCGTTCCCGTCGGGCGCATTTGCGGCCTCTGCCGGGCCGGAAGTCAGCGGCGTGAAGCTGGGCTTCATCGCGCTCACCGACGCGGCTCCTCTGATTATCGCGAAGGAAAAGGGATTCTTCGAGAAGTGTGGTCTTCCGGACGTCGAAATCCTCAAGCAGGCATCCTGGGGCGCCACCCGCGACAACCTCGTGCTGGGCGGCGCGGCGAACGGAATCGACGGCGCCCATATCCTGACGCCCATGCCCTATCTCATCTCGACCGGCAAGGTGACGCAGAACAACGTCCCCGTGCCGATGTCCATCCTCGCTCGTCTCAATCTCGACAGCCAGGGCATCTCGGTTGCCAAGGAATACGCGTCGACGGGCGTTGGTCTCGATGCTTCCAAGCTCAGGGAGGCCTTTGCTGCAAAGAAGGCGGCGGGCGGCGAGATCAAGGTCGCCATGACCTTCCCCGGCGGTACCCACGATCTCTGGCTTCGCTACTGGCTCGCCGCCGGCGGTATCGATCCGGACAAGGACGTTTCCACGATCGTGGTTCCCCCGCCGCAGATGGTCGCCAACATGAAGGTCGGCAACATGGACGCCTTCTGCGTCGGCGAACCTTGGAACGAGCAGCTCGTCAACCAGGGGATCGGTTTCACAGCCTGTACGACCGGCGAACTGTGGAAGGGGCACCCGGAAAAGGCGCTTGGCCTGCGTTCCGACTGGATCGACACGAATCCGAAGGCCGCCAAGGCCCTGATGATGGCCGTCATGGAAGCCCAGCAGTGGGCCGACAGCATGGAGAACAAGGAGGAAATGGCGACGATCCTCGGCAAGCGGCAATGGTTCAACGTGCCGCCAAAGGATGTCGCCGGTCGCCTGAAGGGTAACGTCAACTACGGCAACGGCCGTGTGGTGGAGAATTCCGGCCTCGAAATGAAGTTCTGGAAGGATCACGCGTCCTATCCCTTCAAGAGCCACGACGCCTGGTTCCTCACCGAGAACATCCGCTGGGGCAAGTTCGCGCCCGACACCGACGTCAAGGCGCTGGTCGACAAGGTCAATCGCGAGGACATCTGGCGCGCTGCCGCGAAGGACCTCGGCGTCGCCGACGCCGACATCCCGGCGTCCACCTCGCGCGGCCCCGAGACCTTCTTCGACGGCAAGGTCTTCGATCCGGAAAACCCCAAGGCCTACCTCGAAAGTCTCGCAATCAAGGCGGGCGCCTGAGGAAGCCGGCCCCTCATTCGGAGCACGGCTGAGGGGCACACTGACGAAACGACGCACTCGAAAGAGGACCACACCATGACTGCATCCGCCCGCAAGGCCGAGGCACCGATCACCGGCCCGGTGACGAAGAGCAGCATCGTCGTCACCATGGCGAAACGCCAGCCCCGCAGAGCGAACCTCGGTCGGTTCGCCGCGCCGATGCTGCGCAATGTCCTGCCGCCCATCGTCATGGCGGCCGTGCTGCTGGCGATCTGGCAGATCGCCTGTTCCCAGCCGGGGGCGACATTGCCTCCGCCCTCGCAGGTCTGGGTCGATAGCTTTGACCTGATCGCCTATCCCTTCTTCGACTATGGCTCGCAGGATATCGGGCTCGCCTGGCGCGTCCTCGTTTCGCTCGAGCGCGTGGCGATCGGCTTCGGGCTCGCGGCTGTCGTCGGCGTGATGCTCGGCGCTCTCGTCGGTCAGTCGGTCTGGGCAATGCGCGGCCTTGATCCGATCTTCCAGATCCTTCGGACCGTGCCACCGCTCGCCTGGTTGCCGCTGTCGCTCGCCGCGTTTCAGGATTCCAATCCCTCGGCGATCTTCGTGATCTTCATCACCTCGATCTGGCCCGTGATCATCAACACCGCCGTCGGCGTGCGCAACATCCCGGACGACTACCGCAACATCGCCCGCGTGCTGCGCCTGAACCCCCTGGAATTCTTCATCCGTATCATGGTGCCGGCCGCCGCCCCCTACATCTTCACCGGCTTGAGGATCGGCGTCGGTCTCTCGTGGCTCGCCATCGTTGCGGCAGAGATGCTCACCGGCGGCGTCGGCATCGGATTCTTCATCTGGGACGCGTGGAACTCGTCGCGCCTCTCCGACATCATCGTGGCGCTCGCCTATATCGGCGTGACGGGCTTTGTCCTCGACAAGCTCGTCGCCCTCCTCGGCAAGGTCGTCACCCGCGGCACCGCGGCCAACTGAGGAGGATTGATCAATGAACCCCTATCTAAAGATCGACCATGTCGACAAAAGCTTCCAGCGCGCCGGTGCGACCACGGAAGTGTTGAAGGACGTCACTCTCACCATCGGAAAAGGTGAGTTCGTCTCGATCATCGGCCATTCCGGCTGCGGAAAGTCGACCCTGCTCAACCTTCTCGCCGGCCTGACCCGGGTCACCGCCGGTGCCATCCTTCTCGAGAACCAGGAGGTGAATGCGCCCGGCCCGGAACGGGCAGTGGTCTTCCAGAACCACTCGCTGCTCCCCTGGCTGACCGTCTACGAGAACGTCAATCTCGCCGTCTCGAAGGTCTTCGCCGGCAGGAAGTCCAAGGCGGAGAAACACGACTGGGTCATGCGCAATCTCGACCTCGTCCAGATGGCGCATGCAATGGACAAGCATCCCTCGGAAATCTCCGGCGGCATGAAGCAGCGTGTCGGCATCGCCCGGGCACTCGCCATGGAACCGAAGATCCTGCTGCTCGACGAGCCCTTCGGGGCGCTCGACGCGCTCACCCGCGCTCACCTGCAGGATGCCGTGATGGCGATCCATGCCCGGCTCGCAAACACGATGATCATGATTACCCATGATGTCGACGAGGCGGTACTGCTCTCCGACCGGATCGTCATGATGACCAACGGCCCGGCCGCCCGCATCGGCGAAGTGCTGGACGTCCCGATCCCGCGTCCGCGCGACCGCATCGCGCTTGCCTCCGACCGCACCTATCTCAAATCCCGCGAAGCCGTGCTCAAGTTCCTCTACGAGCGCCATCGCTTCGTCGAAGCCGCGGAGTAAGAACCATGGCAGAAAAACTCGTCATCATCGGCAACGGTATGGCTCCGGGCCGCATGCTGGAGCACCTGTTCGAACAGGCGCCGGGCCGGTACCAGGTCACGATCTTCAACGCCGAGCCGCGCGTCAATTATGACCGCATCATGCTCTCTCCGGTCCTTTCGGGTGAGAAGACCTACGAGCAGATCGTCATTCATGGCGACGGCTGGTACATCGATCACGGCATTACGCTCTACAAGGGCCACAAGATCGTCGCGATCGACCGCGCGGCGAAGACGGTCACCTCCGACCACAGCGTGACCGAGAGCTATGACAAGCTGGTGATCGCCACCGGCTCGGTCCCCTTCATCCTTCCCTTGCCGGGCAAGGATCTGCCGGGTGTCCTCACCTATCGTGATCTCGATGATGTGAACGCGATGTTGCTGGCGGCACAATCGCGGGAGAAGGCCATCGTCATCGGCGGCGGCCTGCTCGGTCTCGAGGCGGCCGCGGGTCTTGCCGAGCGCGGCATGGACGTGACCGTGCTGCACGTCATGCCGACGCTGATGGAGCGCCAGCTCGACCCGGCGGCCGGCTATCTTCTGCAGAGGGCGGTAGAAGAACGTGGCATCAAGGTCATGTGCAAGGCGAACACCAAGGCGATCTTGGGAGAAAGCCGCGTGGAAGGCGTCGAGCTCGAGGACGGCCGTATCATTCCCGCGACCCTCGTCGTGATGGCGGTCGGGATTCGTCCGAGCGTCGGGCTTGCCAAGGATGCCGGACTTGCAATCAACCGCGGCATCGTCGTCGACGGCGGGATGAGGACCTCGGATGGCAACATCCTTGCGCTCGGCGAATGCGCCGAGGTTGGCGGCATGGTCTACGGCCTGGTGGCGCCACTCTACGAGATGGCGCGCGTGGCGGCCGCCCACCTTGCCGGCGACAGCACGCCCGCCTTCGTCCATTCGGACACGCCGACGAAACTGAAGGTGACTGGCATCGACCTTTATTCACTCGGGGACTTCGCCGACGGCGACGACCGGGAAGAGATTGTCCTACGGGACGCCTCGGCGGGCGTCTACAAGCGGCTGGTCATCAAGGACGACCGTATCATCGGTACGGTTCTCTACGGCGATACTGGCGACGGGCCCTGGTTCAACGACCTCAAGAAGAAGGGCGCCGACATTTCCGAGATGCGCGAGACCCTGATTTTCGGCCAGGCCTACCAGGGGGGTGCCCCGCTGGACCCTATGGCGGCCGTTGCAGCCTTGCCGCATGATGCGGAGATCTGCGGCTGCAACGGCGTTTGTAAGGGCAAGATCGTCGCGACGATCACGGACAAGGGCCTGACCACACTTGACGGTGTGCGCGCACACACCAAGGCCTCGGCCTCCTGCGGCAACTGCACCGGCCTGGTTGAGCAACTCATGACGCTGACGCTGGGCGATGCCTACAACCCCGCCGCCGTGACGCCGATGTGCGGCTGCACGGATCTCGGGCATGACGATGTCCGCCGGCTAATCAAGGCGAAGAAGCTGAAGACCATTCCGGCGGTGATGCAGGAACTCGAGTGGACGACCTCGTGCGGCTGCGCCAAGTGCCGCCCGGCGCTCAACTACTATCTCGTCTGTGACTGGCCGGACGAATATGCCGACGACTATCAGTCGCGCTTCGTCAACGAGCGCGTGCACGCCAACATCCAGAAGGACGGCACTTACTCGGTCGTCCCGCGCATGTGGGGTGGCGTCACGTCATCCGGTGAGTTGCGGGCGATCGCCGACGTGGTCGACAGGTTCGAGATTCCAATGGTCAAGGTGACCGGCGGTCAGCGTATCGACATGTTGGGCGTGAAGAAGGAGGACCTTCCCGCCGTATGGGCCGAACTCGGCAAGGCGGGCTTCGTCTCGGGCCAGGCTTACGCCAAGGGACTGCGCACGGTGAAGACCTGCGTCGGTTCGGACTGGTGCCGGTTCGGCACCCAGGATTCGACGGGTCTCGGCATCCGCATCGAGAAATTCATGTGGGGTTCCTGGACGCCCGCGAAGGTGAAGATGGCGGTCTCCGGTTGTCCGCGAAACTGCGCGGAAGCGACCTGCAAGGATGTCGGCGTGATCTGCGTCGACTCGGGCTTCGAAATCCATTTCGCCGGTGCGGCCGGACTCGACATCAAGGGTACGGAGATACTGGGCCTCGTGAAGACCGAGGATGAAGCGCTCGAGGTGATCGCCGCGCTCACGCAGATGTATCGCGAGCAGGCCCGTTATCTCGAACGCATCTACAAGTGGGCAAAGCGCGTCGGTGTCGACGAGGTGCGTCGGCAGGTTCTCGACGACGTCGAGAGGCGCCGCGCCTACTTCGACCGCTTCGTCTTCAGCCAGAAGTTCGCGCAGGTCGATCCGTGGTCCGAGCGCGTCTCCGGCAAGGACAAGCATGAATTCCGGCCGATGGCGAGCGTCGGTTTCAGCGAGGCGGCGGAGTGACCACCTCCCCCTCGAGGGGAGGGTAGCCATCCCGCAAGGCTTTCAAAAAAAGGAGAGAAACCATGACCTGGATTGCTATCGGCGATATCGACGACATTCCCGTGCGCGGCGCACGCTGCGTGAAGACACCGGAGGGTAAGATCGCCGTGTTCCGGACCGCCGAAAACGAGGTTTTTGCCATCGACGATCAGTGCCCCCACAAGGGCGGGCCGCTTTCGGAGGGCATTGTCCACGGCAAGGCGGTGACCTGCCCGCTGCACAATTGGGTGATCTCGTTGGAGAGCGGGCAAGCCCTCGGCGCCGATGAGGGGGCCGTGCGTACGATCCCGCTTCGCAATGAAGGCGGCCGGCTGTCGATTTTCCTCGAGAGCATGCTCGCGGCGGCAGAGTGAGACCGATGCGACTTGTCTCCCCAAAGGGTCGCCGCGACGGGCGATCCCTCGAAATGGTGACGCGGCCGCGCGGTATGTGCGGGAAGCATCGCCTATCCGGTGGCTTCGATTTCCCTGCGGGCGCAACTCGCAAGAAAGGCGGAGCGCGTCAGGCCTCGTTTGGCCGCGGCCTCGTCGATGGCGCGGAGCGTGCCGGCCTCAAACGTTACGTTCGCACGCACAACACGTGCGTCATCCTCGATCAATGGGACACGGATCAGAAATGCACCGGCGGTCAGAGCCGCATGCACATCGGCCCTGGAAATCAAACGTTCGACCGGCGTCGGGCTGGGGAGTACCTCGTCTTCCGCCCACAGACGCAAGGCTTCGACGGCGTTATGGATCAAGTCGTCTTCTGCGTCCGCTGCGGAATAAACGTTCGGCAGATCGGGAAAGGATATGCCGAAGGCGCTTTCCGGCTCCTTATGAACAATGGCAATGTAATGGCGCATGACACTCAGTCCTGTTCCGTCCAACCTGCCTGCCTTGCGATGGCGCGGGCGGTTCCGAGGGGCAAGTCTTTCTTTGGATGTGGCACAATTACCGTGTGGCGACCGCGCCGCAACTTATGGTGTGAGCCCCTGACCGATATCAGCTCGAAGCCTTCCTCTTTCAGGCGTTGGATAATCTTTCGGCTGTCGCGCTCAATCAATCAAGGCTCCAGTGCGCATTTATATACACATTCATCGTCGTGCATACAAGGGCTGCGCGGATGAAGGTCGTCCCACAGGCACTATCTGCACGCAGAGGTCGCAATGTCCACTGAAACCCGTACCACTTGTCCCTATTGCGGCGTCGGCTGCGGCGTCATCGCGACGGTTAGCGACAGTGGCAGTGTCGACATCAAGGGCGATCCCGATCACCCGGCAAATTTCGGGCGGCTTTGCTCCAAAGGCTCGGCACTTGCCGAGACACTCGGAGAGAACGGGCGGCTTCTTTACCCCGAAATCCGTGGCGAACGGACCGGTTGGGACGGTGCGCTTAATCTCGTCGCTGAAACCTTCCGCCGGACTGTCGCCGAGCACGGCCCGGATTCCGTCGCCTTCTATGTTTCCGGGCAGTTGCTGACCGAGGACTATTACGTCGCCAACAAGCTGATGAAAGGCTTCATCGGCTCGGGGAACATCGACACCAATTCGCGCCTGTGCATGGCGTCGTCCGTCGCCGGCCACCGGCGTGCCTTCGGCGCCGACGTCGTGCCCTGCAGCTACACCGACCTCGAATGCGCTGATCTTGTCGTGCTCGTCGGCTCCAACACGGCCTGGTGCCATCCGGTGCTCTATCAACGGCTGGCCGTTGCCAAGGCTGCCCGTCCCGGGATGAAGGTCGTCGTGATCGATCCCCGCCGCACCGCGACCTCCGAGATCGCAGACCTGCATCTGCCGGTGCGGGCCGATGGCGACGTGGCGCTCTTCAACGGCCTTCTCGCGCATCTCGCCGAGACGGGCACGCTCGACTACGCCTATATCGCGGCCCACACCAACGGCTTCTCCGAGGTTCGCGCCGCTGTCAGCGGATTGTCGATTGCGGACCTGGGGCAGCAAACAGGGCTCCCGACCGTCGCGATCCGTCGCTTCTTCTCGCTATTCGAAAGAACGGAGAGAGTGGTGACCTGCTACAGCCAGGGGGTCAACCAGTCGTCGATCGGGACCGACAAGGTCAACGCCATCATCAATTGCCACCTCGCGACGGGCCGGATCGGCCGGCCCGGCATGGGACCCTTCTCGCTTACCGGTCAACCGAACGCCATGGGCGGTCGCGAGGTCGGAGGCCTTGCAAACATGCTTGCGGCCCATATGGCGATCGAGAGCCCGTCCGATCGTAGGCGCGTCCAGCGCTTCTGGGGTTCTCCGGTGATCGCCGACAAGCCGGGCCTCAAGGCGGTCGACATGTTCGAGGCTGTTGCGGATGGACGCATCAAGGCGCTCTGGATCATGTCCACCAACCCGGTCGTCTCGATGCCGGACGCCGATCGCGTCCGCGCGGCGATCGAAGCCTGCCCGTTCGTCGTCGTTTCCGACATCGAGAAGCGGACCGACACCACTCGCCTCGCGCATGTCCTCTTGCCGGCGGCGGGCTGGAGCGAGAAGGCCGGCACGGTCACAAATTCCGAGCGCCGTATCTCCCGACAGAGGCCGTTCCGTCCTGCGCCGGGCGAGGCGCGGCCAGACTGGTGGCAGCTTGCCGAAGTCGGGCGGCGCATGGGGTTTGCCGAGGCCTTCGCCTGGACTTCCCCGGCCGAGATCTTCGCCGAGCACGCCGCTCTCTCCGCCTTCGAGAACGAGGGAGGCCGCGCGTTCGACATCGGTGCCCATGCCGAAAGCGAGGCCGAGGCCTACGAAGCCCTCGCGCCGTTCCAGTGGCCGCAGCGCTCCGGCGAAGCTGCCGCAGAGCGCCGCTTCTTCGCAGACGGTCGGTATTTCCATCCTGATGCACGCGCCCGTTTCGTCGCCGTGCACTCAACTGCACCGTCGCGCGTCAGCCCCGACTTTCCTCTGGTCCTTAATACCGGACGTGTCCGTGACCACTGGCACACGATGACACGGACCGGCAGGAGCGCACGATTGTCCGCCCATACCGCCGAGCCGTTCGCCGAGATGCATCCGCTGGATGCCGTCGAGTACGGGATCTCCGACGCGGACCTCGTCGAGCTTTATGCCGAGAACGGTGCGCGGGTCGTTGTCCGGGCGCTGCTTTCACACCGCCAGAGTCGCGGCTGTGTCTTCGTGCCGATGCACTGGACAGACGAGACTGCATTCCTTGGCCGTATCGGTACCCTGGTCTCCCCGGTCACCGATCCGGTTTCGGGGCAACCGGCATCGAAACACGTCGCTATCGCCGCGCGGCGTTATGGGGCGCGAGCCTACGGTTTCGCGGTCAGTGCGTGTCGGCCGGAAGGGCTGGACACCGCCTATTGGGCATCGGCCCGCGCCGACGGCGGCTGGCGGGTGGAGCTCGGCTTCGACGCAGTCGTTGACGATTGGGGCGCCTGGGCGCGACAGGTCTTCGGCGTACCGGCCGGGGCCGAGATTGCGCGCTATGTCGACCTCAGTGGCGCGGACTACCGGATCGCCTTCTTTGCCGAGGGGCGACTTCTCGCCGCGCTCTTTGTCTCCGCCGAGCCGGTTGCCGTGTCGCGGAGCTGGGCGGTCTCGCAGCTCTCCCGCGCACACGCCGACGCCGTGAGGCGCCAAGCGATCGTCGCCGGCCGGCCCGGTGCCGACCGTCCGGATATCGGCGCCATCGTCTGCTCCTGCTTTGCGGTCGGTGTGAACCAGATCGCGGCCGCCGCCCGCAAGGGCTGTCGCAGCGTCGAGGCGATCGGCGCCGCACTCTCAGCCGGGACGAATTGCGGCTCCTGCCGCTCGGAAATCGGAAGGATCATCGATGGCACGCAGACACTCGCAGCCGAGTGAGGAAGGTTGCCGTGGGCGGATTGCGCCGCTCGCGGCGCTCCCGGTGTTCTGGGAGCTTCGGGGCAGGAGGGTGATTGTCGCCGGCGGTTCCGCAAGCGCGGCGTGGAAGGCCGAGCTTCTGGCTGCCGCCGGAGCGGAGGTACACGTCTTCGCCGCCGATGCGGAGATGAGCGAGCCGATGCGGGAGTTGGCCGGATTTTCGGAGCATAGAACGGCATCCCGGCTCGTCTATCATCCTCGCACCTGGTTCCCGGACAGCTTTGCCGGCATGGCGCTTGCGGTCGCGGACTGCGCAGACGAGGCCGAAGCCGAAGCCTTCTGCCGTGCCGCGGACGCGATGGGCGTTCCCGCAAATGTCATCGATCGGCCAGCCTTCTGCCGGTTTCGCTTCGGCTCGATCGTCAACCGGTCGCCGGTGATCGTCTCCATTTCGACGGACGGCGCCGCTCCGATTCTCGCGCAGGCGATCCGCCGCCGCATCGAGACGCTGCTACCTTTCACGCTCGGGGCGTGGGTCGACATTGCGCAAAAGGTCCGCGAGCGGCTTAATGAGCGCCTTTTACCCGGCCCGCTGCGCCGGGTCTTCTGGGAAAGCTTTGTCGAGCGCGCCCTTGCCGGCGGCGAGTCTCCGGAGGAGGGTGCAGCGGTTGCGCTTCTCAACGAGGCGGACATTCTCGCCGCACGACCATCCGGTGGTCATCTTGTTTTTGTCGGCGCGCATCCGTCCGATCCCGAGCTTCTGACCCTGAAGGCGGTCCGCGCCCTGCAATCCGCCGACGTCATTTTCTTCGACGACGACATTACCAGTGGCGTGCTGGAGCTCGCGCGGCGCGAGGCGGAACGTGTTCCCCTCGGTATGGGTGTAGATGGCAAGTCGGGCTTGGCCGATGAGGCTCTCGCTCTGGCACTCGCCGGAAAGCGCGTCGTGCGGCTCTGCTCTTCTGATCGTCAATACCCGGTTTGTGAGGCCGCGCGGGCGGGCTGGTTGCGGCAGAGGGGCGTGACAGTTGAGGCAATCCCCGGCGTCGTGGCGCAAGATCAGGAGGCGGGGTGGTTTGACGCTCGCCCGCCGCGGGATGTGCTCGGTCAGATGACACAGTAGTCGCTGAGGTCGGTCCTTCCTCGGTAGTGAAATGCTGTATCCCAGCTCACTCGGACATGTGATCGGACATGTGCGCATCGTGGCCGCTGTGCCCACTAACCGCCGTTGCTGCGGTGAAGATGTCGGGCCGTTCGTCGCCCTCGACGATCAGCTTTCCAACGAGGCCGCGTGCTGCCCTGGAGAGCGCGTGGTCGACCAGCGTGTATTCCCCGGGAACGTCGAGGGTGAGATCAACCACCGAGGCGCCGCCCGGCGGTACGGTGATCGTCTGCACGTCGGTCAAGGGGCCGGAAGTCAGCGAAGCGAGATCGTATGCCTTGTCGAAGATCTCGCCGATCACGTGGAAGCTCGACGTCTTGTTCGGTCCGCCGACACCGAAATAGATGCGGACGGTCTCGCCGGTTCTCGCTCTCAATGCCTTCTCGTTCGTCAATGCCTTGTCCGCGCCATTGAACACATAATATTCCGGCTGCTCGGCAAGCAGCTTTTCGGTGCTCGCAGTGAGCTTTCCTTTCGTACCGAAAGTTTCTTCCGTGTAGAGCTCTCCCTGCATGACGTAGAACTCACGATCGACCGGCGGCAGGCCTTCCGCCGGTTCGACGAGGATAAGTCCGTACATCCCGTTTGCGATGTGCTGGGCCGCAAGCGGCACTGCGCAGTGATAGACGTAGAGGCCGGGCTTCACGGCCTTGAACGAGAAGCCTTTGGTCTCTCCGGGCGCGGCATCCGTGGCCACTGCACCGCCGCCGGGTCCGGTGACGGCATGGAAGTCGACGCTGTGGCGCTCGCTGCTGTCGGCCGCATTCGTCAGTTCGACATTCACCGTGTCTCCGATGCGGACGCGGACGAAGGGCCCCGGCACCTTTCTGTTGAAGGTCCAGTAATGATAGGTCGTCCCGTCAGCGATCGCTCCGGTCACTTCGACCGTCTCCAGGTTCACCGTGACGGTTTCGGGTCCCCTCCGTTGAAGCGACGGCGGGAGCTCGGTCGACTGCCGGACGATGTCGAGTGGCTTGTCTGCCGTTCCGTTTTCCGCCGGATGCTGGTGATTGCCTGCCGCCAGCGACGGCTGGCTTGATGTGAGGGCGAGCGCCGAAGCTGCGGCGGCGTAGAGAGCGTTGCGGAAGCCCGACATCGTTGAGTCCTCTTAAGATGTACCTGTCACGAGTAAGCCGTGCGCAGGCTTTGTTCTCTTTGCGGAAGCGCAACCAACCCGAGGGCTCTCAAACTTGTGAGGAAGCGTGAGCACGCTCAGCATTGGCGACCGACGGCGTCCTAATTGGCGTGCGAGACGTGCTGAGACGCCGGCGCCTTGCGTCGCGCCGGTAAAGCCGGCTGCCTGTTTGCTGGACGACAAAGAACGCAACGGCAACTCCTGCGCAAATGGCTGCTGGCCCGAGAACCGGAATCAAGAGCGAATGAGATCGAATAGCAGAACGAATCCCAGTGCGGCTCAATCGCCAGAGGGCAACGAAACTGACTGGGATCCCAGAAGCGGGGAAGTGCAGAGAGATCAGATAAGCGCTTACGACGCTATGCGCGAGCGCTGTCCGGTTGCACATAGCGACTATCTCGGCTGGTCCCTCTTTCGACATGCGGACGTTCTGCAGGTTGTGGCGGACCATCGCAGTTTCAGCAATGTTGTTTCGCAGCACCCGTCCGTGCCAAACGGCATGGATCCTCCCGAACACACCGGCTACCGACAATTGATCGAACGCTATTTCACGCAGCAACGGGTCGACGCCTTCGAGCCGGTATGTCGCCGGATTGCCGGCGAACTTCTAAGCTCGCTAAAGGCGAGCTCCGGCTGGGAAGTGATGTCGAGCCTTGCCGAGCCATACGCCGTTCGGGTTCAGTGCGGTTTTCTCGGTTGGCCCGAGGGGCTGTACGACCCGTTGCGTCAATGGGTGCGCAAGAACCGCGAAGCGACGCTTGCCCGTGACACGGAGGCGATGGCGTCGATCGCGCTCGAGTTCGACAGCTACATCCGCGCACAGCTCGATGCGCGCAAATTTGCGGGTGGAGCGGTACCGGAAGATATCACCACCGACCTTATGCGGCAGACAATTGGCGGCGAGCAACTTGAATACGCTGACATCGTCAGCATCCTGCGCAATTGGACCGTCGGCGAGCTTGGGACAATCGCCGCCTGTGTCGGGATCATCGTGCATTTTCTCGCACAGAATCAGGAGATCCAGTCGCACTTGCGCAAGGATCGCACGTGCCTTCCGCTCGCGATCGACGAGATTCTCCGCCTCAATGGTCCTCTGATATCCAACCGGCGCATCGCCACGAAAGCTGTCGTCATCGGCGACCGCCAGATCGAGGCGGGCGACAGGGTGACGGTGATCTGGGCATCGGCGAACCGCGATCCGGCCGTTTTCGAGGACGCTGATCAATACCGTCCTGACCGCGATCAAGCGCCAAACCTGCTCTATGGCGCCGGCATTCACGTGTGCCCCGGTGCTGCCCTGGCGAGAATGCAGTTACGGGTAATGATCGACGCATTGCTGGACGGGATCGCATCTTTCACACTGACACCCGGCCGAGAACCCGTGCATGCCATCTACCCCGCGGGTGGCCTTGCGGCGCTTGAAATCCAGACCGACGGTGCACGCTCAGGAATGACGGGACCGTAAGATCGATATTGCCGCCTGCGCGACCGCGCTATATGAGCGGCGTTCCAGGGGGTATTTCTCAGTGCGTGGGCGAAACTCGTTTCACCCGGCCCGGCGCGGGCCTCAGGCGAACGTCGGTGGAACCTCGATCAGCGCCGTTTCCGAACCGCCCTTGTCGATGATCGTGAAGACCGCCTCGAGCATGCCCTTCACGTCCTGCCGGACCATTTCGACGTCATGGCCGAGAAGTGTGACGAAGGGATCCCAGTCAAAGCAGCCGATGATCGGTGACCGGCCCTCGAAATGGTGGGAGGTCTTGATCCAGCGCATCACGCCTTCGAGCGAGATCGTCGAATTGACGAACATGCCGCGGGGCAGGGGCCCCTCCGCGGCGGCCAGGGCTGCCAGCGAACTCTCCGCTTTCTCCGGGGCGTAGCCGCAGGTGAGGATGTGACGCTCATCGATCGGAATGCCCATGTCCTGGTGCGCCGCGCGAAAGCCGCGGACGCGCTCGGCCGTATTGTGATCGCTACCGCGGCCGCCGATGAAGAGCAGCGGTGATGCTTCACCGAGCTTGTTGCGGCAATTGACGAGGGTTCGCCGGGTCAGTTCGCGCGCGCCGGCGAAGTTGTCCGAGATGACCGACGGTGCTTTCGAGCCGGGCAGGTCGAGATTGATGCTGTGGGCGCCGGACGCGAGGCAGATGTCCGTGATGCGGTCCGGATTTGTCGCGCCGGTCGCGATCAGCCATTCGACCTGGTAGGAGAGCATGGTGCGCGCCGCTTCCACTTCCAGGTCCGGATCGCGCCGCGTGCACGTGACGATCGGGAACAGTCCGCGCTCGCGTGCCATCGCTTCGAAAGTTTCGACGATCGACCCGAAGTAGCGGTTGTCGTATTTCGGCACGATCATTCCGATGATCTTCGATTTCTCCCGCCTCAGCAGGCTCGCCTGCATGTTGACGGCATAGCCCTGTTCCTCGGCAATCCGGCTGATCTTCTCGGCGAGCTGGCTGCTGATCCGGCGCTTCTTCCAGGTGCCATTGAGCACCGCGCTGACGGCGCTCGCCGAGGTCCCGGCGAGCTCGGCGAGGTCGTAGATCGTCTTCTTCTTTGCTGGTCGTCTCTGATTCACGAAGTCCTCCTGTGAAAGCCACCTTGACAGCAAAGAGTGATGGTGGCAATTGTTGCTTCATCGATTGAGCAATGTTGCGCAATCGATGAAGTTGGTTGGCTAAGGAGGGTCGACCGGGAGTTGTCCCGCAAGAAACCGTCACCGAGAACGGCGTCGAGAGGATCGGCGACGGACGCAGAACTGCGGCCGTCCGGCACCGTCCGGTCCGGGATGACGAAGGCAGGGGCAAATACCTGGATTGTGTCTCTCGAAACGGGTTCGCCCATTCAAGGAGGAGAGTAAGATGAAAATTCGTTCGATGCTCATGGCAACGGTCGGCGCTGCCGCGATGTTCGCCGGTTCCGCGTCGGCGCAGGAAGCTGCGACGGTCGCCTTTCTGATGCCCGATCAGGCATCAACCCGTTACGAGGAGCACGACTATCCGGGCTTCAAAGCGGAGATGGAGAAGCTTTGCGCGAGTTGCACCGTGATCTACCAGAACGCCAACGCCGACGCGGCGCTGCAGCAGCAGCAGTTCAACTCGGTGATCGCCCAGGGCGCCAAGGTCATCGTCCTCGATCCGGTCGACTCCGCGGCGGCCGCGGCTCTCGTCGAGATCGCCCATTCCCAGGACGTCAAGGTTGTCGCCTATGACCGCCCGATCCCGGACAAACCCGCCGACTTCTACGTTTCATTCGACAACGAAGGCATCGGCTACGCGATCGCCAAGTCGCTCGTCGATCACTTGAAGGCCTCCAGCGTCCCGGAGGGCTCGGGCGTACTGCAGATCAACGGCTCGCCGACCGACGCTGCGGCCGGCCTCATCCGCGACGGTATCCATCGTGGTCTGAAGGACTCCGGCTACAAGACGCTTGCCGAGTTCGACACGCCGGAATGGGCGCCGCCGAAGGCCCAGGAATGGGCGGCCGGCCAGATCACCCGCTTCGGCGCCGACATCAAGGGCGTGGTCGCCGCCAATGACGGTACCGGCGGTGGCGCGATCGCTGCGTTCAAGGCAGCCGGCGTCAATCCGGTTCCACCGGTCACCGGCAATGATGCGACGATTGCGGCGCTGCAGCTGATCATCTCGGGCGACCAGTACAACACGATTTCGAAGCCGTCCGAAATCGTCGCGGCTGCTGCGGCCAACGTCGCGGTCAAGCTGCTGAAGGGCGAGACGCCGGAAGCCAAGACCACCCTTTACAATACCGCTTCCGAGCTCTTCGTGCCCGCGGTCGTCACGGCGGAGAACATCAAGGCAGAAATCTTCGACAAGGGCATCCAGAAGCCCGAGGAAGTCTGCACCGGCGAATATGCCGAGGGTTGCAAGAAGCTGGGTATTACCCAGTAATGTAACCTCCCAAGGTGCCCGGTCGGGGTTCGCTCCGGCCGGGTGCGCCCAGTATCCGAAAAGAGCGTCTTGTCATGGTGCGAAACGACAGTGGCCTGTCCACAAAGGGTGAGATCATCCTGAAACTGAGCAATGTCTCGAAGAATTTCGGCGCGGTCTCCGCCCTCACCGACATCGAGCTCGAGGTCAAGGCCGGCGAGGTCGTGGCGCTCGTCGGTGACAACGGCGCGGGCAAGTCTACGCTGATCAAGATCCTCGCCGGTGTTCATCAACCGAGCTCCGGGCGGATCGAATTCTGCGGCAAGGAAGTTGCCCTCGACAGTCCGAGCCGCGCGCTCGAACTCGGCATTGCGACCGTGTTCCAGGACCTTGCGCTATGCGAAAACCTGGACGTCGTCGCCAACCTTTTCCTCGGCCACGAGATGTCTCCGTGGAACCTCGACGAGGTGGCGATGGAAGTGCGCGCCTGGACCTTGCTCAGGGAACTCGCAGCGCGCATCCCGTCCGTGCGCGAGCCGATTGCTTCTCTCTCCGGTGGCCAGCGACAGACGGTCGCCATTGCCCGTTCTCTGCTGCTCGACCCCAAGATCATCATGCTCGACGAGCCGACGGCCGCACTCGGCGTTGCCCAGACGGCCGAGGTGCTGAACCTCATCGAGCGGGTGCGTGAGCGCGGTCTCGGGGTCATCATAATCAGCCACAATATGGAGGATGTTCGCGCGGTGGCAGACCGCATCGTCGTTCTCCGGCTCGGGCGCAACAACGGCGTTTTCAGCCCGGATGCCTCGAACCACGAACTCGTGGCGGCCATCACCGGCGCCACGGAGAATGCAGTCTCGCGCCGGATCGACCGCAAGTCCGGCGAGCGCGCCGACCTCGGTGGAAACCCAGCATGAGTACCGACATGTCCAATCAAAGCCGTCCGTCTTCAAAGGCACTCGATCGCAGCGACGAGCGCGTGACGCATGCCGAGGGAATCTCCGGCATGGTCCGCGCCTTCGTCGGGCGGGTGCGTTCCGGAGACCTCGGAATGTTGCCCGTCGCGGTCGGCCTGATTGTCATCTCGACGGTCTTCAGCATCCTCAATCCGATCTTCCTGGCACCGAACAACCTCGTCAACCTGCTCTTCGACTGCGCGACTGTCGGCATCATTTCGCTCGGCATCGTCTGCGTTCTTCTGCTTGGCGAAATCGACCTCTCCGTCGGATCGATGAGCGGACTGGCATCGGCCATCATCGGTGTGCTCTGGGTGAATTCGGGTGTGCCGCTGCCGCTCGCGATTTTCGTTGCACTCCTGACCGGCGCTGCCGTCGGCGCTCTCTATGCGCTTCTCTACACCCGGCTCGGCATGCCGAGTTTCGTTGCCACGCTCGCCGGTCTACTCGCTCTGCTCGGGATGCAGCTCTACATTCTCGGACCGACGGGCAGCATCAACCTGCCTTATGCCTCGCCGCTCGTCCGCTTCGGCCAGATCCTGGTAATGCCGGCATGGCTATCGCACTTGCTGGCGCTGGTGCCCGGAGCGGTTATTATCGTCGCGGGGCTTGCCGTCCGCCGGCGCCGGCAGATCGTCAATCTTTCCTCCCGGCCGTTGAGCGCGCTCGTTTTCAAGGCGGCAGCTCTGACGCTCGCACTCGAAGGCGCCATCTATTATCTCAACGTCGGTCGCGGCGTGCCGTGGATGTTCGGCCTCTTCGTCCTACTGGTCGTCGTCCTGAACTATGCGCTCACCAAGACCAAGTGGGGTCGCTCGATGTTCGCCGTCGGCGGAAACCGGGAAGCCGCGCGACGCTCGGGCATCAATGTGCGGCGGATCTATCTCAGCGCTTTCATGCTGTGTTCGACGCTCGCCACGCTCGGCGGAATCCTCTCGGCCTCGAGGCTTGCCTCGTCCAGCCAGCAGGCCGGAACGGGCGACGTCAACCTGAACGCGATTGCCGCGGCGGTCATCGGGGGAACGAGCCTGTTTGGCGGTCGCGGCAGCGCCTATTCGGCGCTCCTCGGTATCATCGTCATCCAGGCCATTTCGAACGGCCTGACGCTTCTGAACCTCAGCTCATCGCTGCGTTACATGATCACCGGCGCCGTGCTCGCCATTGCCGTCATCGTCGACTCGCTTGCCCGCCGCTCGCGTGTCAGCCACGGTCGCGCCTGAACAGAAAGACTGGAGAAGAATCATGACCGATCTCATGAAGGGCAAGATTGCCGCGATCACCGGGGCGGCGTCGGGCATCGGGCTCGCATGCGCGCGCACGCTCATCGCGGAAGGTGCGACGGTGGTGCTGATCGACCGCGCCAGGGAGAAGCTCGACGCGCTGTGCGACGAGCTCGGCGAAAGGGCCCAGCCGCTGGTCGTCGACCTTCTGAACGGCGCGGAAGTCTCCGGCATGCTGCCGCGGATCCTCGATGTCGCCGGCGGCCTGGACGTCTTCCACGCCAATGCGGGTGCCTATATCGGCGGGCCGGTTGCAGAGGGCGATCCGGACGCCTGGGACCGGATGCTGAACCTCAATATCAATGCGGCCTTCCGCTCGGTCCATGCGGTACTGCCACACATGATCGCGCAGAAGTCCGGCGATATCCTCTTTACGAGTTCGATCGCCGGGGTGGTGCCGGTCGTCTGGGAGCCGATCTATACGGCCTCCAAGTTCGCGGTGCAGGCCTTCGTCCATTCGACCCGCCGTCAGGTCGCGCAGCATGGCGTGCGCGTCGGTGCCGTGCTGCCGGGTCCCGTCGTCACGGCGCTCCTCGATGACTGGCCGAAGGCCAAGATGGAGGAGGCGCTCGCGAACGGCAGCCTGATGCAGCCGACGGAGGTGGCGGATGCCGTCCTCTTCATGCTGACGCGCCCGCGGAACGTGACGATCCGCGACCTGGTGATCCTGCCCAACAGCGTCGACCTGTGACCGGCAGCAGCCTGAGCGCCCCATGATCATTCGATGTTTCGAGCCATGACGATGACCGAGGAGGAAACCATGTCAGCGACAGGAGAGGCGCGCCACGTCATCGGCATCGATGTGGGCACCGGCAGTGCGCGTGCCGGGCTCTTCGATCTTTCCGGCAACATGCTCGCCGTCGCCAAACGCGACATTTCGCTTTTCCGCGAGGCAGGCGCGATCGTCGAGCAGTCGAGCACCGAGATCTGGAACGCGGTCTGTGCCATCGTTCGCGAGGTCGTCGCCTCTGCCAAGGTCGATCCCGCTACGGTCATCGGCATCGGTTTTGACGCGACCTGCTCGCTGGTCGTGCTCGGGGAAGGTGGTGTTCCGCTCGCAGTCGGTCCTTCCGGGCATGCGGACCGCGACATCATCGTGTGGATGGATCACCGGGCGGTCGAGCAGGCGGAGCGGATCAATGCTCTCGGCCACGAGGTCCTCCGCTATGTCGGCGGACGCATCTCGCCGGAAATGGAAACGCCGAAGATCCTGTGGCTCAAGGAGAACAGGCCCGAGACCTTCACACGAGCCTGGCAGTTCTTCGACCTCGCCGACTTCCTTTCCTGGAAGGCGACGGGTGAACTTGCGCGCTCGACCTGTACTGTCACCTGTAAATGGACATATCTCGCACACGAGCGGCGTTGGGACGCGAGCTATTTCGAACGGATCGGCCTTCCTGAACTCGCCGCCGAAGGCTTCGGCCGCGTCGGAACGCGGATCGTCGAACCCGGCACGCGACTTGGCGAAGGGCTGACGGAAGACGCCGCCCGCGCGATGGGACTGAAGCCGGGAACCGCGGTCGCGGCGGGCATGATCGACGCCCATGCCGGCGGCATCGGCACGGTCGGTATCGGCGGGCGTCCCACCGAAAACCTCGCCTATGTCTTCGGCACCTCCTCGTGCACCATGACATCGACCGAGGCGCCGGTCTTCGTGCCCGGTGTCTGGGGCCCCTATTTTTCGGCGATGGTGCCCGGCATGTGGCTGAACGAGGGCGGGCAGAGTGCCGCCGGTGCGGCAATCGATCAGTTGCTTTCCTTCCATCCGGCCGCTGCGGAGGCGAATGCTGAAGCGCGAGAGCGTGGCATTGCCCTTCCCGTTCTGATGGCCGAAGCGGCGGCGGGCAAGGCCACGCGGCTCTCCGATGCGGTCGATCTCGCCGGCGAAATCCACGTCGTGCCGGAATTCCTCGGCAACCGGGCGCCGTTTGCCGATCCGCATGCCCGTGCGGTGATCGCAGGGCTTGGGATGGAACGGGATTTCGACAACCTCATCGCGCTCTATGTTGCCGGTCTCTGCGGGATTGGTTACGGGCTGCGTCAGATCATCGAGACCCAGGCGCGAGCCGGCGCTCATGTCGAGCGCGTGGTGATCAGCGGCGGAGCGGGCCAGAGCGAACTCGTGCGCCAGCTTCTCGCCGATGCTTGCGGCAAGCCGGTCGTGGCGCCGCGCGCCGAGGAGCCCGTGCTCCTCGGTTCGGCAATCCTCGGCGCGGTCGCTTCCGGGGCGTTCGGCGACATGCCGGCTGCGATGCAGGCGCTGAGCGGCGTCTCCGGAACTTACGAACCGGCCGCGAGCACGATCGCCGAGACACACGAAAGGCGCTTCCGGGCCTTCGAACAGCTTCAGGCCTGTGCGCGTGCAATTAGGACCTGCTGAGACGCCGGCTCCGTGGTTCAGCCAAAGGGTCCAGTCAGAGCCGCTGATCCGTCTCCGCATCGAAGATGTGAAGTTGCGAAGACGCGAAATCGAGGCCGACGACGTCGCCGGAGGCGATATCTGCCCGTCCGTTAACGACGACCACGAGCTCCGGTGACGTGGCCGTGGTGAGGTAGGTTGCCGATCCTGTGGATTCGACGATCGCGACTGGCACCTCGAGGATGCCTTCGCCGCGCGGCACGATCGTCACGTGTTCCGGCCGGAGACCCAATGTCAGCTTCTTTCCGGGTGCGGTTCGAACGTCGGTTGCCACATGCTGTCGTCCGTTGAGTTCAAGAACGAGCGAGTGCCCATCGACGCCGCCGGTTGCGGGTATGAAGTTCATTGCCGGCGAGCCGATGAAACCGGCGACGAACTTGTTGACGGGCCTGTCATAGAGGTCGAGTGGGCGGCCCTGCTGTTCGATGACGCCGGCGCGCATGACGACCACGTGGTCTGCCATGGTCATCGCCTCGATCTGGTCGTGGGTCACATAGACGGACGTTGCACCGAGGCGATCGTGGAGCGCGCGGATTTCCTTGCGCATGTGCACGCGTAGCGCCGCGTCGAGGTTCGAAAGCGGCTCGTCGAAGAGGAAAGCCCTCGGATGGCGGATGATCGCGCGGCTCATGGCGACGCGCTGGCGCTGGCCGCCTGAGAGCTCGCGCGTGTACCGCGCGAGCAGGTGGGAAAGACCGGTCGTCTGAGCGACCTCCTCGGCTGCCTTCTTCGCTTGCGCCTTCGGCGTGCCGCGGATGCGCAGGCTGTAGGTGAGGTTCTGCTCGACGGTCATGTGCGGGTAGAGCGCGTAGGACTGGAAGACCATCGCAACGTCGCGCTTGCGCGGCGGCACTCTGTTCATGACCTCGCCGGCTATCCTCAATGTTCCGGTCGAGATGCTCTCGAGACCCGCAAGCGAGCGCAGGAGCGTGGACTTGCCGCAGCCGGAGGGGCCGACAAGCGCGGTGAAGCTTCCCTTGTGGATGGAAAGGTCGATGTTCTTGAGGGCGTGATAGGCGCCGTAATGCTTGTTAACGCCGGAGAGTTCGATCTGGGCGGTCATTTCAGGGCTCCCGAAGTCAGGCCGGAGACGATGCGGCGTTGCATGAGAACGAAGACGGCAAGGATCGGCGTCACATAGATGGTTGCGTAGGCCATTATCTTGTTCCACTCGTTGGTGTTCGGGCCCATGAAGCTGTTAAGGCCGACGCTGGCCGGCTGGAGTTCCACCGCCTGGATCATCGACTTCGAATAGACGAACTCCCCGAAGGCCTGCATGAAGATGAGAATGGCGCTGACCAGGATGCCGTTTTTCGCAAGCGGCAGGACGATGTTGAAGAAGGCGCCGATGCGGGAATTGCCGTCGACGAGTGCTGCCTCCTCCAGTTCCTGCGGCACGCTCATGAACGTGGCGCGCACGAGGATGATGAAGAAGGGCATGCTTTTGGCGGCGATCGCCAGAACCACGGCAAGCCGTGGATAAGAGAGAAGCCCGATCTGCGAGAAGCCGACGAAGATCGGCGTGATCATCAAGGACGCGGGCAGTACCTGCAGCATCAGAATGAGAAGGAGGCCGACGTCGATCCAGACATTGCGGTAGCGTGCGAGCACATAGGCACAACCGGTGCCGAGCAGCGCAATGACGGAAACCGCGCCGCAGGCGATCACCAGCGAGTTCCAGATGTAGCGTCCCATGGACCGGCTTTCCCAGACCTCGCCGTAGATCTGCCATTGCGGGTCATGCGGCCAGAAATCCGGTGGACTGGCGAACATCGCCGAGCCGGATTTGAGCGCGGTGACATACATCCAGTAGAGCGGGAAGAGATAGATCGCGGCGAGCACGACCGCCGCGCCCAGCACCAGTCTTTCGCGGAGGGTGTCGCTCATCCCCGCACCTCGTGGCGTGTCGATCGGACATAGACGACGGAGGCGATCATTACGAAGACGATCATGATCACCGAGATCGTCGCACCCTTGGCGAAGTCGTATTGGCGGAACGACATGTCCCAGGCCCAGTACTGGGTGACGTTCGAGGAATTGTTCGGCCCGCCGGAGGTGATCGCCGCAAAGAGATCGAACTGCTGCAGCGTGAAGATGAGACCGAGCGCGATGATTGCGCCGATCGTCGAGCGCATCATCGGCAGCGTGATCGTCCAGAACCGCTGCCAGGCATTTGCGCCATCGAGTTCAGCGGCCTCGTAGAGGTCGCCCGGAATTGATGACAACCCGACCGAGAGCAGGATCATATTGAAGGAGGTCCCGAGCCAGATGTTGGCGAGGATCACCGCCCAGAGCGAATAGTTGGGGTCCGAGCGCCAGAAGATGTTGCCGGAGATGATCCCGCATTCGCGCAGAAGGAAGTTCAGGACGCCGAAGTCGCCCGAAAGGATCCAGTTCCATATCGCGCCGACGACGAGCCCGGGCATGACCCAGGAGACGAGGAAGAGCCCGCGCAGCCAGGAGGCGCCCGGAAAATTCGTCCAGAAGAAGAGTGCCAGCCCGAAACCGATGACGAACTGGCCGGCGATCGAGGCGGTGACGAAGACGGCGGTATTGGCGAGGATCGGCCAGGTCTCAGGCTGCGCGAAGAGTTCGCGATAGTTCCTCAAGCCGACGAAGGGGCGCCAGAGTGTACCGAGGCTGAACATGTCGACCTCCTGGAAGCTCATCAGCACATTGTAGAGAAGCGGGATGCCGGAGAGTGCAAGGAGGAAGGCGAGCGGCAGCGCAACGAGTGCGATGTCGAAGCCCCGGCCGTCGATGGTGCTGGAAAGAAGTCTCTTCATTTCCTTCTCCGCCTCCGCCGGGAGCACCCCGCATTCGCGCGGGACGACCCTCCGGGAGGAACGCATTGCAAAGATTGATGTCAGAAGCTCTCCGGTTCCCGGATCGTGAAGAACCGGAGCGCGGACTGCGCGGGCTCAGCCGAGAACGGCCTTGATCTTCTCCGCAGCCTGGTCGAGCGCCTCCTTCGACGAGACCTGCCCGGTCAGCGCCGCCTGGATCGCGTCCTGGATCGCCTTCGAGATCTTCGGCCATTCCGGATGCGGACCGCGGGGCTTTGCGTATTTGAGCTGTTCGATGAAGACCTTGAGGGCGGCATCCTTCTTCGGCTCGCCGGTTTCGGGGATCGCGATGTCCGAGCGTGCGGGCAACTGGCCGAAGTCCTTGAACATCCGGTTATCCTGCGAGACGAAATATTCGAGCACCTTGAAGGCTTCCTGCGGGTGCTGCGTGCTGGCAAAGATCGCCCAGTTGAAGTCGCCCATGGCGGACGAGCGCTCGGCGCCTTCTTGTGGGACCGGCAGCAGGGCAACGCCCCAGTCGAATTTCGCTTCCGCGATCATGCGGTCGAGTTCCCAGGGGCCGGAGATCGCCATGGCGGCATTGCCCGAATTGAAGGTGCCGGTCGAATCCCACTGGCTGCGCGTCAGTGTGTCGGGCGAGGCGAGCTTCTCGTCGATGATCGTCTTCCAGGTGTCGAGCGCCTTCACGGCGCCGTCGGCATTGATGTTCTCGTAGCTGGCGCCTGCCATCTGCGCCCAGGGCAGGAACTGGAAGGTGCCCTCTTCATTGGCCTTTGCCGAGAAGGCGAGGCCATAGACGTTTGCTGAAGGGTCGGTAAGCTTGCGTGCCGCCCCAACGAGATCGTCCCAGGTCCGCGGCGGCTTGTCGGGATCGAGACCCTTCGCCCGGAACATGTCCTTGTTGTAATAGAGCGCGATCGTGTTGGTGGCTTTGGGAATGCCGTAGTTCTTGCCGTCCCACATGGTCGAGGCGAGTGGCCCGGGGAAATAGTTCTCGACCTTCACCACGTCCGACTTCGCGATCATGTCGGTCAGGTCGAGGAAGGCGCCGCGCGAGGCGAAGAGGGCGTGCTCCGGATTGTCGACGGCGATGATGTCGGGCGCCTGGCCCGTTGAAAAGGCGCGCATCGCCTCACTCACCACGTCATCGAACTGGATCTGCCGGTACTCGACCTTGATGCCGGTGTTGAGCGCGTTGAAGTCCTTGATGAGGTTCGGCGCCGGCTGGATGTCGCGGTCGAGCGACCAGACGCTGATGGTGACGTCTTCGGCTGAAGCGGGCACGCCCGACACCGACACGGAAGCGAGTGCGACTGCGGCGAGCATTGCATATCTGCGGATACCCATGATCTCCTCCCTTGGTTATCCAGTCCGCCCCTCATCCTCCATGCGGGGCGGCATGCTTCTTTCATGCCGGGTCGGACACGAAATCGCCGCCCCGACAGGTCTTCAGGTATTTGAGTGCGTGGACCTGACCGGTCATCTCGAGCGCATCGCGGTAGACCGGATCGTGCCAGCCCTCGATGTCGATTGCGCCCGACCAGCCGGCGAGCCGGAGTTCGGAAACCACGTCCGTCCAGTTGGTGTCGCCGAAGCCCGGCGTGCGCATGAAGACGAACTTCTCCTTGCCGAAGATGCCGTGCTCGCGGATGACGTCCCAGCGAATCGTCGCGTCCTTGCCGTGGACGTGGAAGATCTTCGACGCCCACTTGCGGATCTGCGGGATCGGCTCGATCAGGTAGACCATCTGGTGACAGGGTTCCCATTCAAGCCCGACATGGTCATCCGGTGTCTCGTTGAAGATGAGTTCCCAGGCGTCCGGGTTGTGCGCAATGTTCCAGTCGCCGGTCTGCCAGTTGCCGTCCATGGCGCAGTTTTCGAAGGCGATCTTGACACCCTTGTCGGCGGCGCGGCGGGCAAGCTCGCTCCAGACTTCGCGGTAACGGGGAAGGCTCTCGGGGATCGGCTTGCCGCGCAGGCGGCCGGTGAAGCCGGCGATGCAGGTGGCCCCGAAATGATGGGCATTGTCGATGCAGTCCTTCCAGCCCTGCAGGGTGTGGCGATCGATGTCGGTTTGCTCGAGCGGATTGCCGAACATGCCGAGCGTCGAAATTGTGATGTCCCGGTCGCCGATCGCCTCGCGGCAACGCTTGCCAAGTTCTGCGAGGTCCTGGCCGTTGGTCGTCTGCCAGAAGAAGGGCTCGAAGCTTTCGAAGCCCAGGTCGGCGATCTGGCCGATGCGGCTTGCGGCGTCGCCCTTGGTCGCGCTGACCATGGTCCCGATGCGGATGGATTTTGCCGGGTTCGTCATGCTTGTTCCCTATGCTGCGATAGTGACGCGTCGCCGGTCACGGGCGCTGTCGATCGCCCCGAAGGCCATGGCGAGGCTCTTGATGTTGTCGCTGCCGTCCGTTTCGGGACGGCTGCCGCTGCGGACCGCCGCCACGAAACTCTGAAGGACGCTGGCATGGCCGCAGGTGTCCGCCTTGCTCTCGGGTGGCGGCACGCTCACCGGCTCGAGGGCGCGCAGGAACCCGTCCGTGCCAGCCACGACGTTCGCTTCGAACTTGTCGGCACCATCCCAGAGAAGGGTGCCTCTGGTGCCGACAATCCGCCATGCGCTTTCCCAGCTCGTCGGCCCGCCCTCGGCACACCACGAGCCGCGATAGGTGAAGACCACCTCATCGGAGAATTCGAAGATGGCATTTGCCGCAGCGCCGTGGCGATACCAGGAACCGGGTGGATTGCTTTCGTGGCAATAGACGGCGAGCGGCTCCTTTCCAGACATGAAGCGCGCGGCGTCGAAGGTGTGGATCGCCATGTCGAGGAGCAGGACGTGGTCCATCTCCTCGCGGAAGCCGCCGAAATGGGGCCCGAGGAAGAAATCGCAATGAAGGCCGGTCAGACGGCCGAGCAGGTCTTCCTCGATCATCCGGCGAATGCGGCGCACGCCGGCGATGAAGCGCCGGTTCTGCACGACGGCGTGGAGACGTCCGGCCCGATCGGCAAGTGCGCAAAGCTCGTGGGCTTCTTCGATCGATGTCGCCATCGGCTTTTCGCTCAGCACATGGCAGCCATGGGCGAGGCCAGCGGTGACGACGGCACGGCGTGCCGAGGGGACGACGACATCGAAGAGCAGGTCTGGGGTGGTGCGGCGAAGCATGATCTCGAGATCGGTGCCGACGGCGACGCCGACAAGACCGAACTCGGAGGCGAGCGCCTCGGCGGCCGCACGGTCGATGTCGACCAGGCCGACGACCGTTACGCTTTCGCTCAGGCTTGGGGTGTCGCGAAGCGCTCTCAGCCAACCTTTGGCCATGCTTCCGCACCCGCACAAGACGGCCTTGTACGTCACAGGTTCCTCCCGAAGTCGAAAGCCGGAAACTCCTCGGTTGGCTTCCGTAAACGTTTACGATACTATGCGGAGGAATTGTTTTATGTCAATAGGGAAAGGGGTGCGGCCCCCGGGCCGACGGGGGAGGATCCGGAGAAATGAAGGGAATTCGCCAGCTTGCCGAGCAGCTCGGTATCTCGATCGGCACGGTGTCGCGCGCCCTCAACGGCAAGCCGGATGTCGCGGAAGAAACTCGCAGGCGCGTGCTTGAGGCGGCCGAAGCGCTGGGTTACGTCGCCAATCAATCGGGCCGGGCCTTGCGCAAGGGATCGACCGGGGTCATCGGCTTCATGATGCAGACCGGACCGGAGATCACCGGGCAGGGCGATACCTTCTTCATGAGCGTGTTCGACGGCGTGCAGGCGGTCTTTGCCCGCCATGGGCTCGATCTCGTTGCGTTACTCTGTTCCTCGGAGGAAGATCCGCACGACTACCTGAAGCGGATTGTTGCTCGCGGCTTCGCCGACGGCATCATTCTTTCGGCGACCCGACGCCACGATGCGAGGTTCGAACTGCTTGCCAAGTGCAAGATCCCCTTCATCACGCTCGGGCGAAGCCTGACCGATGTCGGCCAGCCGTGGATTGACCTCGATTTCGAAGGCATGGCGGAGACGGCGGTGGAGCGGCTGGTCGCGAAAGGACATCGCCGTATCGCCGTGAGCCGGCCCCATGACGACGCGAACCTCGGTTATGTCTTCGTCGACCGCTGTCGGGAGGTGCTTGTGCGTCACGGACTTGCGCTCGCCGACGAACACATCTTCCGTTCGACGCCGAACGAGGCCGGTGGCTACCAGATCGCCCGTGATCTGCTGGCCTGCAATGAGCGCCCGACCGCCATCCTGCTTGTCAATGAGGTGAGTTCGACCGGTCTTTATCGTGGGCTCAACGAGGCCGGACTGGTGCCGGGGCGCGACATCGCCGTGATTGGCCGGCAGAGCCCGCATTCGCATTTCCTGTCGCCGCGGCTGACGGCCTTCACCCTGTCGCTGCGCGACCTCGGCATAGCGCTTGCCGAGACGCTGCTCGCCGCGATGCCCGCCTATGCGGAGCCCTATGCCGATCGCCCGGCGCGTCTGCTCTGGCCGATGACGCTTGTGCCGGGCGAGAGTGACGGCGGAGTGCCGGCAAGTGTGCGGTAGTTTTCTCCCGGTTCGGCCCGTGACGTAGGCGGCGACATCCAAGGTTAGAAGTGCGACGAGCGCTCCGACCTCGACAGGCGTGCCGGCCGGCCCATCGGGACGGCTCCGATCCACTCCGCCCCGCGTTCGTCAGGCAGGCCGATCCGGACTCCACTGGTCTTTTTTGGGCCCATTATTGGACGCCCGCGACACGCATTCTGCAGATATTAGCTTCGAACGGAATTTGCCGCGTCTCCGGGCGCCGGCACGCGTCGGTATTCCTCGAAGGTCGTCATGCTCGTACCAGCCCCCGTTTCTGCCCGGAAACTTCTCGTCCGGGCTATCCTGATCCTTCTGGCCCTCTTTTGTAGTCCCGGTGTGGTGACGGCTGCCGACCACTATTACGAGACGGCTTACGGTGACAGCATCACCATTCCGATCGCCGATGGCGCGTACACGGTGTATTTCTATTATCCCGACGGCTTCCACGGCACTCTGGACACGGCTCCAACCGCTGCTTTTTCGCTCATCTATACGCCGGCCAACGGATATCTCGGCGTAGACAGGGTCATGTACACCGTGGACACGGGCAGCGGCACGTATACGGACAACGCCTACATTACGGTCAAACCGAAAATTACGTTTTCGACGAGTTCATTGCCGAACGGCAAAAGAGGTGAAGCGTATAGCCAATCGGTCACGGCGAGCTACAATGCCGGCTCCGGTGTGGTGACCTATTCTTTGGCGAGCGGCTCTCTTCCGACAGGTTTGAGCCTGGATGGCAGCACCGGAGCGATTTCCGGGACGCCGACCGCGTCCGGTTCCTGGGATTTAACCTATAAGGCCGTCAACGGCGACGGCTACACCGCCAGCCAGGCGATGACGCTCAAGGTCGCGCCAGCTGCTGATGCGAAGTCCCTTACGGTGGCTGCAAACAGCGGCAGTACTTCTCTTTCCATTCCGGTCTCCGGCAGCGAAAGCGTAACAGGTGTGTCAGCGCCAAGTCACGGGACCGCGACCTACTCGACGTCGTCGGTGAGCTATACCCCGACGGTCGGCTATTCCGGTGCAGACAGTTTCAGCTATACCGTGACGGACGCCGTTTCCGGGCTATCCAGCACAGCAACCGTTTCGGTCACGGTGACGCCGCCCTCGCTCACATTGTCGCCCACGACACTCCCGAGCGGAACCGGTGCCGTGGCCTACAGCCAGACGCTGTCTGCGAGCGAAGGCACGACGCCCTACAGCTTTGCAGTCACCGCCGGCTCATTGCCGCCTGGCCTGTCGCTTTACCCCGCCGGTGCGCTTTCCGGCACGCCGACGACGCAAGGTTCCTACGCCTTTACCGTCACCGCGACCGACACCTACGGCGCGACGGGCAGCCAGGCGTATACGCTCGCGATCGCGATTGCGGCGCCGGTCGTGGGTAATGCCAGCGCGACCGTCGCCGCCAACAGCAGCGGCAATCCGATCGCGCTCAACCTCTCCGGAGGTGCGGCGGCAAGCGTCGCGGTTGCCGGTTCGCCCTCCCATGGGACAGCAAGCGCCAGCGGTACGGCGATCAGCTACACGCCGACGGCCGGTTATTCCGGAACCGACAGCTTCACCTACACCGCCACGAACGCCACCGGCAGCTCGTCTCCCGCGACGGTCACGGTCACGGTGACGCCGCCGGTGCTTTCCATTTCGCCGGTCGGGCGTCTTTCTCTCCGTCAGGCCGAGCCGTTCACGCAAACCTTCGCCGCCGGCAATGGCGGGGCTCCTTACGTTTTCGTTCTCTCGGGCAGCCTGCCGGACGGCATCGGTTTCGATGCGTCGACGGCCACTCTGTCAGGCACGCCGACCGTTAAGGGAGAATTCCCGCTGACGCTGGCTGTCACCGACAGCTATGGCGCCGGCGCTTCGGCAACGATCACGCTTGTCATCGATCCGGCACTGCCTGTCGCCCCGACCATCTCCACGGGATTGGTTTCCGGCGGCTCGACGACGGTTGACCTGACGACCGGCGCGACCGGCGGGCCCTTCACCGGCGCAGCACTCGTCTCGCTCTGGCCGCCGTCGGCGGGTGAGGCAGTGATCATTCTCAGCGACAGTGCGGCGTCCGATGGAAAGGCCGCCTTTGCGTCGGCGATCAGGGAAGGGCGTTACCGTTTGCGCTTCACCCCCGGTTCGGGTTTCACCGGTACCGCGGTCGCGACCTACACACTGACCAGTGCCGCGGGTACGTCCTCACCTGCGACAGTGACGTTCAGCGTCAGCCCCAGGGACGATCTCTCCGCCGATGCCGATCTCGTAGGGCTGGTGGAAGCCCAGGCGAAGGCTGCGAAACGCCTTGCCGACACCCAGATCGACAACGTGAGCGATCATCTCAGGTCCTTGCGCGGGAAATCCTGCCTCGAAAGCAGTGTAGACCTCGGATTGACCGATGGCGCCGGCGGGCGTGCGCCCGTCTCGGCAGGTGCCGGATGTACACCGCTTGCCGGCGGCAATCTCGCCTTTTGGACCAACGGATCGGTTTCACTCGAGGATGACGGGACCGGTGCAAGGGGCATCGACTATCTGACGGCCGCGCTGACCGCCGGCCTCGATTATCGCCTGTCGGAGACAATCATCGGCGGCCTTGCTGTCGGGTATTCGCGTGACCGTAGCGATATCGGCGACATGGGCACGACAAGCCTGAACAAGGCGATGAGCGTCACGCTTTACGGTCTCTATCAGCCCGGCGGCGGATTTTTCCTGGACGGGCTCGTCGGGGCTGGACGGCTGGAATTCGATTCCCTGCGCGTGACCTCGGTGAGCGGTTCGGAGGCGGTGGCCAGTCGCACGGGTCGGCAATTCTACGCCGCCGTCAGTGGCGGCTACGATATGTCCGTCGGCGATGTGAGCATCTCGTCCTATGGTCGTCTCGCCGCGTCACGTTCGGTTCTCGACAGCACCGAGGAGAGCGGAGCGGGTTGGGAAAATGCCTCGATAGGACGCCAGGAGATCGACAGCCTGACTGGCACGGTCGGGCTCTCGCTCGGCTACGACATCGACCTTGAGGACGCAGTGCTGACGCCGGAACTCTCTCTGGACTTCTCGCACGACTTCACTGAAACGGGAGACACCGTCGTCGGCTACGCCGATGGCGGTTGGCCGACCGACTACGGGATCCCCGGTTCGGACGAGAGCCGCAATCGGTTGTCGGTCGGCCTTGGCATGACGCTCGTGTCGTCCGGGCAAGGGAGCGTTGCCGGCCGATATCGCGCGACGGTGGACGGTAGCGGCCTCGCAAGCCAGAGACTGGACCTAACCTTCTCCCGACGCTTCTGACCGTGCCGGCGGCCGTCCTCTCGGTCGCCCTGGCCGGCTCGCCAGATCAGCCGGCCGGGGCGACTTGCCGCCTCTTGGCCGCCCCCGGGCTTGCAACGCTCGCATACATTCCGCTGGTTCTGAAATCGCTCGGGCTCGTGCCGTAGAGCCGGCGGAAGACCTTGGAGAAGTAGTTCGGATCCTCAAAACCGCAGAGGGCGGAGACTTCCTTGATCGGCATTTCAGCCGCCTTCGTCAGCAGCTTCGCCGCGCGCCGAAGGCGTTTCTGCAGGACGAACTCCGCCGGCGGCAGGCCCTCGCTGGCGGTGAAGATGCGCGAGAAATGTGCGCGGCTCAAGCCCGCGACGGCCGCGAGCTCGCCGACCGCCAGACGCTGGTCGAGGTGGCTCTCGATATGGCTGAGGACATGCTGCAGGGCGCGGTATTCCTGGGCGAAGGTCGGGTGGGAGCCGAAGACGTCGTCGTAGAGCGCCATCGCAGCCTCGTAAGCGACCGCAGACGCCGCCCCCGGCGTCTCCGCGCCGGTGACCAGCCGGTGGCAGCAGTGGGCCAGCTGGTCGATCGTTTCGGGCTGCAGGCGCAGGACGGGACCGGTCATTGCGAGGATCGAGCGGTGGATGCGCAGCGCCTCTTCTCCATTCATTGAAATCCAGAAGAACGCCCAGGTCTCGTTCCTTTCCAGCCAGTAGCGGTGGTTGTGCGGAACGAGCAGGAGCAGCGTTTCGCCCGGTCGAACCTGCATCGTCCGGTTCTCGTAGCGCAGGTTTCCCCGCCCGCCGATGGTGTGTTGCAGCACGGTGAAGGGGGCGAGGCCGCGCTTGCGCCCGTCCCAGTCATAATCTCCCCCGCGCCTGATCTCGTACCCGCTGCTGGTCGGCATGGTATGCAGGCTCTGGCGCCCCCTGGGCAGCGACACGGTGCGGCTTGCCGGTCCGAAGTCGAGAAGATTCTGCAGCACAAAATCACCCATGATAGCACAATCCTTCTCTGGCCCCGCCCGGCAATATACGCATAATCGCCGCCACGGGAGAAGTCGGAGAGTGGGTTTCCGGGTAGGAACAGCGCGAAAAAATCCTGTTTTCCGGGCCGTCTGCGGTACGCCGCCAATATAATTCCATCCTGCAATTGTCGCCGTCGGTTGTGATGCGATCTCCGCAAGAAGGGTCTGACGAATGGGTTTCAAAATCGCTATCATCGGGGCAGGCAGCATCGGCTTCACCAAGAAGCTCGCAACTGACATCCTTTGCGTTCCCGAGTTCCACGACGTCGAATTCGCCCTGACCGACATCAGCGAGCACAATCTCGGCATGATCCGGGACATCCTGCAAAGGATGATCGAGGCGAACCGGCTGCCGGCGCGCGTGACCGTGACCACCGACCGGCGCCGCGCCCTCGAAGGCGCGCGCTACGTCATCAGCTGCGTGCGTGTGGGCGGGCTGGAAGCCTATGCCGACGACATCGCGATCCCGCTCAAATACGGGATCGACCAGTGCGTCGGAGACACCATCTGTGCCGGCGGCATTCTCTACGGCCAGCGCAATATTCCGGTCATCCTGGATTTCTGCAAGGACATCCGCGAGGTCGCCGCGAGCGACTCGAAGTTCCTGAACTACGCCAACCCGATGGCCATGAACACCTGGGCAGCGATCGAATACGGCAAGGTCGATACCGTCGGGCTTTGCCATGGCGTGCAGCACGGCGCCGAGCAGATCGCCGAAGTGCTCGGCGCAGGCTCGGTCCGCGAACTCGATTATGTCTGTTCCGGCATCAATCACCAGACCTGGTTCATCGAGCTGCGGCTGAACGGCCGCAAGATCGGCAAGGACGAATTGGTGGCTGCCTTCGAGGCACATCCCGTCTATTCGCAGCAGGAGAAGCTTCGCATCGACGTGCTGAAGCGGTTCGGCGTCTATTCGACGGAAAGCAACGGCCATCTTTCGGAGTACCTGCCGTGGTATCGCAAGCGGCCGGAGGAGATCGCCCGGTGGATCGACATGTCCGACTGGATCCATGGCGAGACGGGCGGTTATCTGCGGTACTCGATCGAGACCCGCAACTGGTTCGAGACCGACTTCCCGCAATTCCTGGAAGCGGCCGGCAAGCCGATCGACCCGACGAGGCGCTCGAACGAGCATGCCAGCCACATCCTGGAGGCGCTGGAGACCGGACGGGTCTATCGCGGTCACTTCAACGTCAGGAACAACGGTGTCATCACCAATCTGCCGGCGGATGCCATCATCGAGTCGCCCGGTTTCGTCGACCGTTTCGGCATCAACATGGTTTCGGGGATCACATTGCCGGAGGCCTGCGCGGCCACCTGCATGGCCTCGATCAACGTCCAGCGCATGGCGGTCCATGCGGCGATCTCGGGGGATATCGATCTCCTGAAGCTCGCCGTGCTGCATGATCCGCTGGTTGGTGCCGTCGCGACCCCGGAGGAAGTCTGGCAGATGGTCGACGAGATGGTCGTCGCCGGGGCGCGCTGGCTGCCGCAATACGCCCATGCAGTTCCGGCGGCGCGGGAGCGGCTGGCGAACGCAAAGGTGAAGACGCGTGAGTGGACGGGGGCGGCACGGCGCGATGTTCGCTCGCTCGACGAGATCCGGGCGGAAAAGGCTGCGATGAAGAGAGCAGGCTGAGGCCAGAAAGACAGGGCGGCGAGGGGAGTCGGCGCCTTTGCCTCAGCGAGGTCGGTCAGGTGCTTGCCGCACTTGCCAAAGAGGGAGGAATGGGACGATGCACTATCGAAAGAAGTTCGGACGAATTGCCTTGCTGAGCGTCGGCGTGTCGATGTTCGCGCTGACGGCGCATGCCTTCGAGACCACGACGCCGCCGGAGCCGCCGGCGTTTCCGGCGGAAGCCAAGGTCACCTATGTGGCGCGCGGCTCGATCCTCGAGTTCAAGGCGCTGCCCGCCTACTCTGAGCCGGGCTGGGTTTCTGAGAAGTTCGAGAAGGCCGGCAAGCTGCCACCGCTGAAAGACCGCCTGCCGGAA
The DNA here is from genome assembly GCF_048159625.1 of Ciceribacter azotifigens. Lineage (NCBI taxonomy): Bacteria > Pseudomonadati > Pseudomonadota > Alphaproteobacteria > Hyphomicrobiales > Rhizobiaceae > Ciceribacter > Ciceribacter azotifigens. The sequence continues at coordinate 77,981 of NZ_JBLQTA010000006.1, forward strand.
GAGCCGCTGGTCTACAAGGCGGCCAACATGCCGGACGGGATCGGCGTCTACGGCGATACGCTGAGACACGTGATCGGCGGCCGGCCGGAGGGCTGGAATTACACGGCGGGGCAGAGCCAGGGATGGGGCGGCATCGACATCGGGCTGTCCGAGTGCCTGACGCGCACCGCGCCGCTCTTCCAGGTCAATGCCGAGGACACCGAGCCGTTGCCGAATCTCGCAAAAAGCTGGGAGTGGTCGAAGGACGGCCACAAGCTCACGATGCATCTGGTCAAGGGTGCGAAATGGTCGGACGGCCATCCGTTCACCGCCGAAGACGTGATGTTTTACTGGGAGGATGCGGTCCTCGATCCGAACGTTTCCCCGCTTGGCGGCGGTGCCTCTCCGGAGGCCTTCGGCGAGGGCACGACGCTCGTCCAGATCGACGATTACACCGTCGAGTGGACCTTCAAGGAGGCCTTCCCGAAGCAATATCTTTATACGATGGCCTATCCGAGCTTCTGCCCGGGTCCGGCGCATGTGCTGAAGCCCAAGCACCCGAAATACTCCGATAACAGCTACGATCAGTTCAAGAACGCCTTCCCGCCGGAATACATGAACATGCCGGTGATGGGCGCCTGGGTGCCGGTCGAATACCGCCCGGACGACATCATCGTCATGCGCCGCAATCCCTATTACTGGAAAGTGGACGAGAAGGGTCAGCAGCTGCCCTATCTCGACGAAGTGCACTACAAGCTCTCGACCTGGGCCGATCGTGACGTGCAGGCGGTGGCCGGTTCGGGAGACATCTCCAATCTCGAGCAGCCGGAAAACTTCGTGGCGGCACTGAAGCGGGCTGCGGAGCCCGACGCACCGGCGCGGCTGGCCTTCGGACCGCGCCTGATCGGCTATAATCTCCTCATGAACTTCTCGGCGAACGGCTGGGGCAATCCCGACGAGCGCGAGCAGGCTGTCCGGGAGCTCAATCGCAATCCCGAATTCCGCAAGGCGGTGACCTCGGCGCTCGACCGCAAGGCTATCGGCGACAGTCTTGTGAAGGGACCGTTCACGGCGATCTATCCGGGCGGACTATCGTCCGGGACGAGCTTCTACGACCGCAATTCCACAGTCTACTATCCCTACGACCTCGAGGCGGCGAAGGCAGCGCTTGAGAAGATCGGCCTTGTCGACACTGACTCTGACGGCATCGTTAATTTTCCTGCCGGCACCGCCGGCGGCGGGAACGTCGAGATCGTGGTTCTGGTCAACAACGGTTACACGACGGACAAGAGCCTCGCGGAGGGTCTCGTCGGACAGATGGCGAAGCTCGGGATTCGCGTGGTGATCAACGCGCTCGATTCCAACCAGCGCGACGCGGCCCACTATTCCGGCCGTTTCGACTGGGCGGTGCGCCGCAACACAACCGAGCTTTCCTCGGTGGTACAGAATACCGAACAACTCGCACCCGTGGGACCGCGTACCAGCTGGAACCACCGTGCTCCCGAGGGCAAGGATCTCGACATCATGCCGTTCGAGGCCGAGATGGCCGAGCTGGTCAATCGCTTCATCACCTCGCAGGACAATGCCGAGCGGGCGGAACTGATGAAGAAATACCAGCAGGTCTATACCGAGAACCTCTACACGATCGGGCTGACGGAATATCCCGGTGCGCTCATCATCAACAAGCGGTTCTCGAACGTCCCCGCCGGCACGCCGATCTACATGTTCAACTGGGCCGAAGATTCGATCATGCGCGAGCGCATGTGGGTCGCGGCCGACCGGCAGGGCAAGTACGAGCTCCATCCGGAGCAGTTGCCCGGCAAGCCGGGCGACGGTGGCCCGATGAACTGACTTTCCTCCCTGACGCCTTAACCGGCCGCGCGTGAAGCGCGGCCGGGCAGGACGAGGGGTCGAGCCGGAGGGTCGCCGCTGCAATGGAGAGAGTGGCAATGCTGAGATTTCTTCTGACACGGATTGGTTCGGCCGTGCCGGTGCTCCTGATCCTGAGCGTCGTGACCTTTGCGATCATCCAGGCCCCGCCCGGCGATTATGCCGATTACATCCGCTCGCAGCTGATGAACCAGGGGGGCGCATCCTATGAGCAGGCGGAGGCGCAGGCCCAGGCCTACCGGGTGGAACACGGCCTCGACAAGCCGATGGCCGTCCAGTACGTCAACTGGATCTCGGGCATTATTACCCGCAGCGATTTCGGCTACAGTTTCTACTACAACAAGCCCGTCGCCGAGGTCGTCGGCGAAAGACTGCCGCGAACGCTGGCACTGGCGCTCGTCTGCCATATCCTTGCCTCGCTCTTCGGCATCGGTTTCGGGATCTGGGCTGCGACGCGGCAGTACTCCTGGGTCGACAATCTCCTGTCGACGGTCTCCTTCCTCGGCATGACGGTCCCGCGCTTCCTGATGGCGCTGGTGCTCGTCTACCTGATGGTCTTCCACTACGACGTCTCGGAAATCGGCAGCTTCTTTTCACCGCAATATGGCGGGGCACCCAGGTCCTGGGCAAAGCTCGCCGATCTCGTCAGCCATGTCTGGCCGGTGGTCGCAATCGCCGTTTTCGGCGGGCTCGCCTATAACATGCGCGTCATGCGCGGCAATTTGCTCGATACGCTGAACGCGCAGTATATCGAGACGGCGCGGGCAAAGGGGCTCTCGGAAGGTGCCGTCATCCTGCGGCATGCCGTTCCGAACGCGCTCCATCCGCTGGTGATGTACCAGGGCGTCGTCCTGCCCTACATGCTGACGGGCGAAATCGAGACGGCGATCATCTTCTCGCTGCCGACGGTGGGGCCGGCAATCGTCGGCTCGATGGCGGTCGGCGACGTCTACGTCACTGCAACCTTCATGATGGTGCTCGCCGCGACCCTGATCGTCGGCAACATTATCGCCGACATGCTGCTGGCGCTGCTCGACCCCCGTGTGCGCGAACTGGGGAGGGGGTGAGATGGCGGCGCTCGAGGAAATCCGGCCCGATCCGGTCACCGAGGAGACGGTCACAAGAACGGGCGGCAACGAGAGCTATTCGGCTCTGGTCTGGCGCCGTTTCAGACGTTCGCTGACCGGTATGATCGGCCTTGTGCTCGTCATGTTGCTGGTGGTCACGGCGCTGTTTGCCGAATTCTTCTCGCCGATGGACCCGATGGCGACGGATGCGAGCTTTTCGCCGCCCCAGACCATCAGTTTCCGGGACAAGGACAGGCGGCTCAGCCTCGTCCCGCGGGTATATGCGAACGCGGAGACCGAGGAACTGGACCCCGTCACCTTCCAGCCGATCGTCGGACCGGATTACGACAACCCGCGCTATCTCGGCTTCTTCGTCAGGGGGAGCGAATACCGGCTCCTCGGCCTCGTGCCCACGGACCGGCACTTCTTAGGGTCGATCGACGGTGAACCCGTGCATTTCCTCGGAACCGACAAGTTCGGTCGCGACGTGCTCTCGAGGGCGATCCACGGCTCGCGAGTCTCGCTCGCCATCGCGCTCAGCGTCGTGCTGATCGTGACGGTCGTCGGCACAACCATCGGGTTGGCGTCGGGCTATTTCGGCGGGGTCGCGGATGCCTGGATCCAGCGCTTCGTCGAGATCGTGCTCGCCTTCCCCCAATTGCCGCTCTATCTCGCACTCACCTCGCTCATCCCAGTCACGGCGCCGACCCATGTCTTCCTCACCTTCGTGGTGGTCGTCATGTCGGCGCTCGGCTGGGCCCAGATGTCGCGGGAGGTTCGCGGCAAGACGCTGGCGCTTGCCCGCATCGACTACGTGCGCGCGGCAATGGCGGTCGGCGCGACGGATCGCCGGATCATCTTCCAGCATATTCTTCCGAACGTGATGAGCCATGTGATCGTGGCCGTCACGCTCAACATTCCGAGCGTGGTGCTGCTCGAGTCCTTCCTCGGCTTCCTCGGATTTGCCGTCAAGCCGCCGCTCATTTCCTGGGGCCTGATGCTGCAGGACACGGCGACCTATTCGGTCATCGGCTCCTATCCGTGGATCCTCGCACCGGTCGGCTTCGTGCTCGTGACGGTCTTTGCCTTCAACGCGCTCGGCGACGGGCTGCGCGATGCCGTCGATCCATATTGAAGTGAAGGGAGAATGGTCATGGCACTTGCGGCAATCGAAAACCACGCCCCTGCGACGCGCTTCGACAGTGCGGAACGCGCCGACGCCCCGATCATCGATGCGCGCAATATCGGCGTGACCTTCAGGGTCGAGCACGGGACGGTCGAGGCGGTGAAGGACATCTCCTTCCAGCTCTACCGTGGCGAGACCGTCGCAATCGTCGGCGAATCCGGGTCGGGCAAATCGGTCACCGCCCGCACCGTGATGGGCCTCCTTTCCAGGCGTGCCGTGGTGTCGCCGGAAGCAACGGTCGCCTTTGAAGGTGCCAATATCCTGACATTCTCGCCACGCGCCCGCCGGGCGCTGCGTGGCGACCGGATATCGATGATCTTCCAGGAGCCGATGAGCTCTCTCAACCCGCTTCACACCATCGGCAGCCAGATCGTCGAGGCTATCCGTGTGCATGCGAGAGTGAGCCGCAGGCAGGCGGACGCCCGGGCGCTCGAACTCCTGAAGCAGGTACAGATCCCCGAGCCGGAAGCGCGGCTGAAGCAGTATCCGCACCAGCTTTCGGGTGGGCAGCGGCAGCGGGTCATGATTGCGATCGCGCTTGCCAACGATCCGGACGTGCTGATCGCCGACGAGCCGACGACGGCGCTCGATGTCACTGTCCAGGCCCAGATCCTCAATCTCATCCGCTCGTTGCAGCAGCAGCGCGGCATGGCTGTGGTGTTGATCACCCATGATCTCACGATCGTCCGCAAGTTCTCCGACTATGTCTATGTGATGCAGCATGGCGAGATGCGTGAGCACAACACCACGAAGCGCTTGTTCGAGGCACCCCGCCATCCCTATACGCGGCGGCTGCTCGCCTCCGAACCGCAAGGGGCGGCCATGCCACTTCCGGCGAACGCCGAGCCGCTGCTGACCGCGAGTGATGTGCGGGTCAGCTTCATGATGCGCCATGGCGGCATCTTCAGGCCCGACCTTCGGGAACTGGTTGCCGTCGACAGTCTCGGCCTGACCCTCCGACGGCACGAGACACTCGGCATCGTCGGGGAATCCGGTTCCGGCAAGACGACCTTCGGACAGTCGCTGCTGCGACTGAACGAGCCGAGCGCCGGCGAAATCCGTTTCGACGGCGAGCGTATCGACGGGCGTTCGCGTAAGGAGATGCGGCCGCTCAGGTCGCGCATGCAGGTCGTCTTCCAGGACCCGTTCGCCTCGCTCAATCCGCGCATGACGATCGGTCAGATCATCGAGGAAGGACTGATCGTCAACGCGCTCGGTCAAACGCGCGCCGATCGGCTCGAGAGAGTCAAGGAGGCGCTCGACGCGGCCGGTATGCCCACGGACATCCTGTCGCGGTTTCCGCACGAGTTCTCCGGCGGTCAGCGCCAGCGCATCGCGATCGCGAGGGCTGTGGCGCTGGAGCCCGAATTCATCCTGCTCGACGAGCCGACGTCGGCGCTCGATCTCTCGGTGCAGGCGCAGATCATCGAGCTCCTGCGCAAGCTCCAGGCGCAAAGAGGGCTCAGCTACCTCTTCATCTCGCATGATCTCAAGGTGGTGCGTGCACTCTGCCACCGTGTGATCGTCATGCAGCACGGTCGGATCGTGGAGGAGGGGCCGGTCGAGGACGTGCTCTCGAACCCGAAGACAGAATACACACGGCGGCTCGTCAGGGCCGCGTTTGATATCGCATGATTTTCCATTGCCGGAGGTAAGACATGGCAGGACATCCCAGGATCACATTCATCGGTGCGGGCTCGACGGTGTTCATGAAGAACATCATCGGCGACGTGCTGCAGCGCCCGGCGCTCGCCGGCGCGACGATCGCGCTGATGGATATCGATCCGCAACGGCTCGAAGAGAGCGCGGTCGTTGTCAACAAGCTCATCGCCACATTAGGCGTGAAGGCGAAGGCGGAGACCTACAGCGACCAGCGCAAGGCACTCGCCGGCGCCGATTTCGTCGTCGTCGCCTTCCAGATCGGCGGCTACGAGCCCTGCACCGTCACGGATTTCGAGGTGCCGAAGAAATATGGGCTGCGCCAGACGATCGCCGATACGCTGGGCGTCGGCGGCATCATGCGGGGCCTGAGGACCGTGCCGCATCTCTGGAAGATCTGCGAGGACATGCTTGCCGTCTGCCCCGACGCGATCATGTTGCAATATGTGAACCCGATGGCGATCAACACCTGGGCGATCGCCGAGAGATATCCGGCGATCCGCCAGGTGGGACTGTGCCATTCGGTTCAGGGCACGGCGATGGAGCTCGCCCACGATCTGGATATCCCCTATGAGGAGATCCGCTACCGCTCGGCCGGGATCAACCATATGGCGTTCTTCCTGGAATTCGAGCACCGTGAGCAGGACGGCAGCTACCGCAACCTCTATCCGGAGCTCGTGCGCGCATATCGCGAGGGGCGGGCGCCGAAACCCGGCTGGAACCCGCGCTGCCCGAACAAGGTGCGTTACGAGATGCTGACGCGGCTCGGCTATTTCGTGACCGAAAGCTCGGAACATTTTGCCGAATACACGCCCTATTTCATCAAGGAAGGGCGCGAGGACCTGATCGAGAGATTCGGTATTCCGCTCGACGAATATCCAAAGCGCTGCGTCGAGCAGATCGAGCGCTGGAAAGGGCAGGCGCAGGCCTACCGGTCCGCCGAGACGATCGAGGTCACCTCGTCGAAGGAATATGCTTCCTCGATCATCAACTCGGTCTGGACCGGCGAACCTTCGGTCATCTACGGCAATCTGCGCAACAATGGCTGCATCTCCTCGCTGCCGGACAATTGCGCGGTGGAGGTGCCGTGTCTCGTCGACCGCAGCGGCATCCAGCCGACGTCGGTCGGTGCGCTGCCGCCGCAGCTGGCTGCCCTGATGCGCACGAACATCAATGTCCAGGAACTGACGGTCGCCGCGCTGATGACGGAAAACCGCGAGCACATCTTCCATGCCGCGATGATGGACCCGCACACGGCCGCCGAACTCGACCTCGACCAGATCTGGTCGCTCGTCGACGATCTCCTCCTCGCCCACCGGGATTGGCTGCCCGGCTGGACACAGTCTCCGGTGCGGCAGGCAAGGGCGAGCTGACAAGGCGCGGAGCCGGTCGTACGGCCTTGAGCGGTCTGTTTCATGGGCCGCTCAAGCTTCGAGAAGCCAAGGAGAAGATGATCCCCTAAGGGAGTGAGCCGGCGAACCCGCCGTTCGGGCACTGCTGCGCGTCCTGAAAGAGCAATCTGGACGCCGGCCGCCAGACTTAGGTCCGGGGATGGCCGGGACCAACGTCCGGACGACCGCGAGGAAACGTCCTGCGATCGGCATTCGGGAAGACACGGGGTGGTCTCTCGTATAAAAATATCGCCCAAGGCTCCAAAAGCTAGGATTAGCCGATGTCGAACCCCGAACATCTGCCCTTGAAGGATACCCGCGTCGTCATGCGCCGAATGTCTGTTGTTGCCTTCGTTCGACTGGCTCTCGTGTTTGCCGCAGTTGCCGCTCCCATCACGCTTGATTTTTCCTCGTCCGGCGTCGCCCTGGCGCCGGCTGAGGCAGGCGCCAAGAACGGGGGCGGAAACGGCGGCGGTAATGGTGGCGGTAATGGCGGGGGCAACGGTGGCGGAAACGGAGGTGGGAACGGTGGAGGCAATGGACACGGAAGCGAATCCCGATCTTCCGGCAAGGCCGATCGCTCCGAGGCGGCAACGGGACAGGCGCAGGGGGCAGACGCGGTCGACCCCTCACTTCCTGCCATCGGCATCCGTCACAAGCGCGGCATAACCGAAGTGGTCGTAAACGGACGATACATCATGAAGGACGCACGCGGCCGAACGATCGTGAACCGGCTGGCAACTGCCTCGGATCTACGCCGGATCGAAGCGCTCCTCCAGTAGTCTTCTAGGTCTGGCGCGCGTCACGCAGCGCCATTGCCGCTTCGGTGCGGTTCGTGACACCGAGCTTGGTCAGGATTTGCGTCATGTGGTGCTTGACGGTCTTTTCCTGCAGATCGAGTTCGATGGCCACGTGCTTGTTGCTCATGCCGACGGCGACCAGTTCCAGAACCTCCATTTCCCGCGGCGTCAGGCTCGCGACGAGCGCGGACTTGCCGGGCATCTCGGTGCGGGCGGAAATCAGCCGGGCTGACAGCGTCGGTGCGACATAGCCGTCTCCCGCTGCCACCGTGCGGATAGCGTCGGCAAGCGTCAGTGCCCCCACGCCCTTCAGGACGTAGCCCACCGCGCCGCGGGCAAGTGCCGTGGTGACATCTTCACTCGTCTCCGAAACGGTGAGCATGACGATCCTCTGCGAGGGTGCGACGTCCAGAACGGCCGGGATTGCGTCAAGGCCGCCGCCCGGCATGGATATGTCCATCAGCAGGACGTCCGGCTGCAGGGTCCCGGCTATGCGGACCGCATCGGCGCCGGAACTTCCTTCGGCAACGATCTCGAAGCCGTCGATCTCCGACAGGCTGCGTGTCACTCCCTCGCGGAAGAGTGGATGGTCGTCCACGACCGCGACCCGTATCCTCGTGTCCATGGCTACTTCGTTTCCTCAATGTTCGTCGTCATCCGCAGGACGGTTCCGGCCTTAGACGAGGTGATTTCGAATGTTCCGCCGAGACTTTCGACCCGCTCGCGCAAGCCCGCAAGACCGAGACTGGTCGGACGGACCTGGTTCAAGTCGAAGCCGGATCCGCGATCGGCAACTTCGACGATGACGAGGCCGCCCTCGGTGCGTTGGGATACAGCCTGCCCGATGCCGCCGGCGTGGCGATAGGCGTTGTTGAGCCCCTCCTGCACGAAGCGATAGATGCAGATCTTGGCGGCAGGGGAAAGGTGCTCAGGCGGTGCCGACACCGACAAGTTGACCGACGTGCCGGTCCGCATCCGATGGGCGCGGATGGCTTCCTGCAAAATGTCGGGCAGGCTTGCACCTTCGATCCGCGGCAGGACGAGACCGCTGCAAATCGTCCGTATCTCCTGCATGGCCTCATCGAGGCTGGCCTTGATCGCGGCGATTTCGTTCCTGCTCGTCTCATCTGATCTGGTCGATCTTCGCAGGGCCTCACCGTCGAGGCGCAGGGCGGCATAGGCAAGAAGCTGGGCTGGGCCGTCATGCAGATCTGCCCCGATGCGGCGAAGATACCCTTCGTTAAGCGTCGTTGCCCGTTGTGTGGCGCGCTGCACGCGCTCCCGCAAGGCTTCGTTCTGCGACAGCGACTCTGAAAGCTCCTCGACGCGTTGCTTCAAGGCATGACGCTGGCGCTCGATCGTCCTGCTTCCGCGAAGAACGATCGCCGACAAAAGAACGAAGAAAACGAGCGTAAAGGCGGCAACGGCGAACCAGGTGTGCAACCTCGTCCGGAGAAGGCTCTGCTGGAATTCACCCGCCGCTTCGTGGAATTCGGAGACGGCCACGACCTGTCCCGACCACGGCTGCAGGACCGGATTATAGATCTTCAGGACAGGCAACGCCGGCCCGCTCCGGGCATTTTCTTCACCCGTGGCGACGAACCGCGCGACCATTTGGCCAGAAAAGGCTGTCTTCAGCATCTCGTCGAGGGCAGGCTTGGTTCCGGTCGCGGCCGGATCGCTGGCATACAATACCGTTCCATCCGACCGCCAGAGGCGGAACAGAAGAAGACGGCTGCCGAGCGCGCCTTGCCCGAGAGTCTCATCCAGGGCGCGTGCTGTCGTATCGTCGAGCGTTTCGTTGCTCTGCATGTCCGGAAGAAGCGGTGCAATCACGCTGTCGACATAAAGTGCCGTGGTCGCCGCCGCATTGCTGGTGACGGTATCCTCGACCCTGTCCGAAACGAAGGCGCCGATCAGCGCCATGGCGCATACCGAAACAGCTCCGCCCATGCTGAGGAACTGCATGGCAAGCGACTGGGAATTCCAACGGGAGATGAGATTGCTGATGCGCACCGGGTGCTCGAGTCGATTGCCGAAAAATGCGGCAAGATGGTCGTTCGAGGTTAGGGGAGGCGGCTCCGACTGGCAAGAGCTCTCCCTCTTTTCCGTCCCTCATATCGGCGCTTCCGGACCTTTGAACGGGTAGGGCCCCGGACTTAGGTCCGAGCCAAGGTGGTATTGGACGGGGGACGGTACCGCGCCGGCACGGCGGCGATTAGTCTTTCCGGACCGGTTCGCGCCTCCTCAAGAGGAACCGAACTATGTGATCAACTCGAGGAGATACCCTATGGCTATCAACAACACGATCGTCCGGACTGTTCTTGCACTCGGCCTGGCAGTGGCCCCTGCGGCTGCCGGCATGACGGGCTTTGCGACCACTGCCTTTGCAAAGGGCGGCAATGGTGGTGGCAACGGCGGCGGCAACGGTGGTGGCAATGGCGGAGGCAATGGTGGTGGCAATGGCGGGGGTCATGGCGGCGGAAGCGGAAAATCCGCGTCCGGCCACTCGGGCGAACATGGCAAGTCCACGCAGAAGGCGCAGCGCACCTCCAAGGTGTCCGTCACCAACAACGCCGCGAAAACGCCCGGGCTGCGTTCTCTCAACCGCAACTATCACGCCTACCTCAACTCGAGCGATCCGCGCATGACGGCGGTTGCCGCCTATGCACTGGCCTATGCTGAGTTCGAGGCGACCTATGGGGTCGACGCAATCCCGACCGATCCCGAACTGAGTGATGAAGCCCTGCGCGAAGCGCTTGCCGGTTTTACCAAGGACGGGATTGTGACGGATGCGACGCTCGATGAGGCGAAATCCATCCTCGGTGTGGGGCCCGAAGTCGGAAAGATCGATCAGATCCGCGAGTCGCTTGCCACCGACGAAGGTGAACTGGACGTGGCCGAATAACCCCACTGCGGCAACCGCTGGCCTGCGGTTGCCGCGGCCTTTTTGCGCAAACGGCGGGCCTCCACGATGCCCGGACGGGAATGCAGGTCGTGCCGGACAAGATGGTCTCTGCCGCTGGTATAGGGGGGCAATCGGATGGGCCCCGCGGGGCGTGGTGTTCACTCCTGCGAGTTCTCCCGTATCAGTGGCCGGATGAGAGGATTGGGGAAGCGACGCTTGACGGTCACCGCATAAAAGGATTCGACCATTTTCGGCAGCGCACCGAACTCCACCAGCGTCCCGGCCTCAAGTTCGCCCTTGACGAAGATCGCCGGCAGGACAGCCAGCCCCGCACCTTCGCGCGCCAGAAGACGCATCATCGCCACATCATCCACTTCGGCGGCGATCTGTGGCGTAATGCCGAGCCTTGCCATGAGCGCTTCGAAGTGCGAGCGCACGCCGCTCTCGAGCGTCGGCAGGATCACCGGATGCGCATCGAGCAGGTCAGCCAGGTTCGCGCCCGCTTTGCCGTAAGAGGGCCTGCCGATCGAACTGACCCGTTGCCGGTAGAGGTGCCGGGCAATGAAGGGCGTGACACCTCACAAAATTCCGAAATTTTTCGCTGAAAATGACGTGATGAAAGATCGTGTTTGGGCATGCTCATTCCGTTTCTCTCTGGCACCAGTGCCGAGGGCGAGCGGAAATTGGGTCGTGCGGTAAACAAAACATGTATGGGGAGTGCATCTCAGCCCCGGTGGCGCAGCCATTAAGAAAACAACGCGAAAGACATCTAAACAGATCATATGTTCGAAAATGATCCTAAAAAATATCTTTTTTGTTGACCGGCGCCTTGAGTTTAAGATATTTCGTCCTGTACCAAGGAGAATGGTTGGTAGGCGATATGACATGGTCTGAATCAGATGCCCTGCTGGAAATCGGGCAATTGCTGAAAGCTGCCCGTAAAGCGCGACAACTGACACAGGAACAGGTTGCGGAGATGGCAGGCATATCGCGTCCCCGCTATCGTGAGATAGAAACCGGAAGCAGTGCTGCGCGCACGACGACCCTCATCAACATCGCCCGCGCGCTCGGGCTTGAATTGATGCTCATCCCGCAAGCGATGGTTCCGGCTGTTGATGCCCTGCTGCGGCCGCACGACGATCTGGATGATCTTCCGGCATTCATGGCTCATCCAAATGAAGGTGAGAATGTCTGAGGTTGCTTCCGATCCGAGATCCATCTCGTCGCTCGACGTGCTGCTGAACGATGTGAAGGTCGGTACAATCGTTCGGACGCCTGGCGACTTCAACGCCTTCAGCTTCGAGGACAGCTATCGCGCAACCGGCGGCTTTCCAGTGCTTAGTTTGTCTTTTCGCGCGGCCACTGGCGGCTTGCGTAAGGATCCGAAACCCGTCGCCAGAGCATTGCCGGCGTTCTTTGCCAATCTGCTTCCCGAAGACAAGCTGCGCGAGGCGATGGAAAAACACCACGCGGGGAGTGTTCGCGCGGGAAACGATTTCGACCTGCTTGTCGCGCTTGGGTCTGATCTGCCTGGCGCAGTCCGCGTCGTGCCGAGTGACGGAACGGTTGTGCGTTTCGACAACCTGCCCGCTCCCAAGCCGAAGGCCCGGTTCTCGCTTGCCGGCGTCCAGATGAAGCTCTCGGTCGTCAAGAATACGGGGAAGGGCGGTGGACTAACACTGCCGCTCGGCGACGACCAGGGATCCTTCATCGCCAAGTTTCCATCGACCTCGTTTCCCGGGGTGTCGGAAAACGAATATGCCAATCTCGCATTAGCTGAAGCGATCGGGATGGAAGTGCCGGAACGTGAACTGGTCGAGCAGTCGGAGTTTGAAGGTATACCGAAGGAGTTCGAGACGCTGTCGGATGGAAAAGTTCTGCTTGTTAAACGCTTCGATCGCGGCGCAAGCGGGGAGCGGATCCACATCGAGGATTTCGCGCAGGTGTTCGGCGTTTATCCTTCGCGGAAATACGAAGGTGCCGCCTATCATGATATCGCCGCAGCCTTGAACGTTGCCGTATCGTCCACCGCTGCTCTTGAGTTCGTCCGCCGACTGGCTCTGGCAGCCATTACCGGCAATGGCGACATGCACTTGAAGAACTGGTCGTTGATCTATAGCGGGGCAGGTGACAAACCGCAGTTCGCGCCCGTCTATGACGTGCTCTCGACGATCCCTTACATCCCCGCGGATGCCATGGCTCTGTCGCTCGCCGGCGAGCGGCCCTTCAAGGCGCTGAACGTGCAGCGATGGAAAGCCTTCGCCAATCGTGCGCGGCTGCCGGAAGCGGCAGTCCTCAAAGCGGTGGTCGATACGGTCGAGCGCGTCAACGAGGTTTGGTGGTCGCTACCGGAACGTAGTGTTGCTCCGGCGAAGGTTCTCGAGCGGATCGATAGGCATATAAGGCTGATGACGCCGATCCTTGGTGCGTGCGCGGAGTAAAGCCATCCGGCCGAACGGTGGCGGCGAAGCTCCGCAAAACCCGACGTTCTGTCGCGGGACTTTTCCGATAGGCGAGGCGGTCGAAGACGATCAGCCCGATATAGGCCTGATTGTTCAGAATGCCGCTGCGACGATTTCGATAACCGCGAATTGCGGTCCCCTGCCAAGATCGGCCGCGCGGACCGGGTACACCGCGTGCATTGAGTTCCTTAGCAATCCTGACCGGGCTCATGCCGTCCGCGTACTGCTCAAAGATCCAGAGGATGGTTGCCGCCTCGTCAGTGTCGATCGAACGCAGGCCGTGCACGGGCTCTCCGCTTGCCGGAGTGAGGGCGCAAAGCGGTCAAAGTCACAGCGAGTTCATTGCCTCCGGTTGCTGCAAGTACTAAATGAGTTCATACTCGCGGTTCGAGTTCTGTAAATGCCGAGTTAGGCAGCTAGTAATAACCAACGATACACGAAGGCGGGTAATACGAAACAACGGACCTACGTCCCACCTGCCCCAAAAAGCCTTCGTCGCACAAGGGTGATCTGGCAAAGAGGCGTCAATTGAATTTCATCTTGAAGCGGCGTATCTTTCATTTCCCGCGGCGAGCCCGCTCCTAAGACGCGCTTCGCTGGATTAGGAGTAAGTGGAAGGATCAGAGCCTTGGAGTCGAAAGATCCGCAGTGGTTGACAACTCTGGTCTTATCGGACGGTTTCTGAGGTGACATCTTTTCTGCGCAAAGGCGATTGAGATCTCAACTAATTGACGGCGCTTCTATCCGATATGCGCCGGCTCGCGACCTCGCTGCTCACATGCTACTCCGGCTTGATGATTTAACTACTTGCTGGTCCCTTGCCACTAACTGGCTACGCCTCGAACTAAGTTGTCATCGTGTCGACGCCGGGTTCGGCACACCATATTCGAAGAAATATTTCCCCAGCTTTGCAGAGGCCAAAGACGAAAACTATGCGGTCCCCACACTTGGTGGTTCCGCCGTCGATAATGACGACCCTGTAATGCAGGCAATGTGGCTCTCGCCGCGACCGGTGGTGTTCGCTGACATGAAGCAGGATCGGCGCCTGCAAATGAGGCTGCGCCAGCGGCTGTCCAAGGCAAGGACGAAGACCAAGATCGGGGGTGCGCTTCGCGCCGGTGGCAGGACCTACGGGCTGATCTGCGCCGACTGGACCGAGCATTTCGCGCCGAGCGATTCCAACATATATGACCGGTTCGAGCAGACGGTCACGGACGTTCTCGACCCGATCATCGCCGTCTCGAAAGCGATCGCCGAACGCGATCAGGCCATCGACGCCGACGATGTCCAGACCGTGGGCGCCGTGACGCTGACGCGCTCGGAGATCGAGGTGGCAAAACTAGTCTCCAAGGGCCTGAGCTACAAGCAGATCGCCTTGATACGTGGGCGGTCCTTCTCGACGATCGATCATCAACTCCGGAGCATCAGGCAGAAAATCGGTGCCCCGAGCACGTCGGCTCTCGTCAGCCTGCTCGCGAAGATGGATCTCGCGGCAAGCCGAGATTGAATGTCTTCCTCGAGCCGCCTGCTTCGCGCCGCAACTGCTGCGCCGGCTTCTTTCCGCGAAGCGGAGACCCAGGTGGCTCCATATCGGCATCGCGAACCTTCGCGATAGATGACCTCCCACGGCCTTTGATAAATCCCCGGTGAGCACGGCGTCGTGCGACTGAGCGTTGTGCGAGCGCGATGACGACGGGGGAGATGAAATGACAAGACGACTTTTTGCGGCGGCTATGCTGGCGGCGTTCGCACCGGCTACCTCGTGGGCCGGGGACATACCCAGCAAGCCGATCCTGACCTATGCGACGGCCGAAACGATGATTTCCGCGTGCTTTGCGGCGCAGGTTTCAGCCGGCCATGCCAATGTCAACGTGGTGGTCGTTGAAGATGGCGGGCGGCTGATTGCGGCTGCGCGCCAGGACGGCGCCTGCAAGGCCTGCACTGAACTCGCTCAGAACAAGGCCATCAGGTCCGCGCTTTATGCGGCGCCGACCCGCGCCATGGCCAACATGTCTTTTGGCGCAAAGCGTGACGGGGTCAATGCAAGCCTTCCCGGTGCGGCCTTCGTTCCGGGCCTCGTGGCCTTCGCCGGCGGCCTTCCCGTCAAGACTGCAGGCGGCGATGTGATCGGTGCGATCGGCGTCAGCGGCGCAAGTGAAGACCAGGATGAGAGTTGCACGAAGGCGGGTCTCGACGCCATCGCAGCCAGCCTCAAGTGAGGGACGCCATGATTGATAATCCATATTATGGCCCCGCGGCGCAGGGCGCATTCAAGCTTTACGATCTCGGAAATCTCATTCTCGAAAGCGGCGAGACGTTGCGCGGCGCAAAGCTTGCCTACCGCACATTCGGCACCCTGAACGCCGAGAAATCAAACGCTGTTCTGGTGACAACCTGGTTCTCCGGCACCGGCAAGGTGATGGAAGATGTTTACGTCGGTTCGGGACATGCCCTCGATCCCGAGCGCTACTTCATCGTCATCGTCGACCAGCTTGGAGGCGGCGTGTCTTCCTCGCCGCAGAATATGCCAGCGCCACAGGCGATGGCAAAATTCCCCAGGCTGAGCATCGGGGATGACGTGCAGGCGCAGCACAGGATGGTCACGGACCTTTTCGGCATCAGGCGGCTCGCGCTCGCGGTGGGCGGCTCGATGGGCGGTCAGCAGGTCTATGAATGGGCGGTGCGATACCCCGAGATGGTCGAACGGGCGGCACCCATCGCGGCCACCGCGCGCATTTCCCTGCATCAGCAGGTCTTTGTCGAGAGCCTCAAGGAGGCGATCACGTCCGATCCGCGCTGGAACGATGGCTGGTACGCTTCCGGTCTGGACGTGCGGAACGGCATGGACCGCATGGCGCGGATCGTGGCGGTGCTCGGCTGGTCGCCGCAATTCTATCAGCAGCAACGCTGGCGCAGCGTGCTGGGCATGGCGTCGCTCGACGACTTCATCAACGGCGTGATGAAGGCCTATTTCGAACCAATGGACCCCAATGTCCTGCTGGCCGAGATGCACAAGTGGCAGCGGGCCGACGTGTCGCGGCACGCGGCCGGCGATCTTGCAAAGGCGCTCGGGTGCATCTCGGCAAGAACGATGATCATGCCGATCAGTCACGATCAGTTCTTTCCCGTGCACGAATGCGAGGCAGACTGCGCACTGGTGCGGGACGCGCGCATCCGTACCATCCAGTCGCCCGAGGGCCATATGGGTCTGAACGGATTCGAGCCCGGATATATGGAGCAGGTCGATCGCTACCTGAACGAACTGCTCGAGAGTTGAAGCTGTTCACTCCAGAAATTGCTCCCCGGTCAGATCGACTTCGGGGACGGGGAAGCTTTGCCGCCATGGCCCGCCGGAGGAGGTGAGAGTTATGAAAAGATCCGCTGACAAGGCGCTGAATGTAAGAAGTGCGACCAAGACCTATCGAACGCAATCAGGCGAGGTCCATGCCTTGAAGGATGTCGACCTGACTGTCCGGCAAGGCGAGTTTATCTCGATCGTCGGACCTTCGGGCTGCGGCAAGACCACCCTGTTGTGGTCGATCGCGGGCCTGCACAGGCTCACCTCCGGCGCCATCGCGCTCGGCGAGGAATGGATCACAGGCCCGCATCCCAGCATCGGGATGATGTTCCAGGAGGCCAACCTCCTGCCGTGGCGAACCATCCGCAAGAACATTGACCTGCCCTTCGAGATCCGGGGCATCCGACCTGAGGCGGATAGAATCGAGACGCTGCTGCAACGCGTCGGATTGGGCGGTTTCGGTGACAAGATGCCCCGCGAGCTTTCGGGCGGCATGCAGCAGCGCGCGTCCATCGTCCGGGCGCTTGCGAGCGATCCGACCGTCCTCCTTATGGACGAACCGTTTGGCGCCCTCGATGCCTTCACGCGCGACGAAATGAACAAGCTGGTCGAGGAAATCTGGCTTGAGTCGCGAAAGACGGTGATCCTGATCACGCACTCCATCGCCGAAGCGGTGTTCCTCGCCGACAAGGTCTACATCATGAGCGCGCGTCCAGGACAGATCTCGCGGATCGTCGACGTACCCTTTCCCCGGCCGAGATCGCTCGGCCTGATGGAGACGCGCGAGTTCTTCGACCTCGTCAACATGATCAAGCACGACATCCAGCACCAGCCGGCGGCCAAATCTCCGGTTGCCAAAGCGGTATGAGGAAGCAGATGAGCGATATCTCTCAGACAGGCAGCGCGGGAGTGGCAACTCCTGCCGGATTGACAGGCGGAATGGGCGGGCAAGGCGCGCGCGAGGTCGCCGCCATCATCGGTGTCGCGGTGCTCGTCATCGGCGGCGGCGAGTTGTTCCTCCGGCTGATGGAAGTCCCGCAGTTCATTCTACCGACGCCTTCCGCCATTGCAGCGGTGTTTTCGTCGCCGGAAATGGCGATGATCATCCAGCACTATTCCTATACACTGATCGAACTGGTAGCCGGATACGCGATCGGTGCCTCGATCGGATTGTTTCTCGCCGCCGTCATCACCCAGTTTCCCTTCGTGGAAAAGGTGATCACGCCATACATCCTGCTTCTGGTCACGACGCCCATGCTGGCGCTCGTACCGCTGCTCATCCTGAATTTCGGCTTCGGCTTCACGCCGAGAATTATCGCGGTCGCCCTGGCGTCGGGTCCGATGGTGATGATCAATGCGGCGACGGGCTTTCGCCGGGTCGACACCATGAAGATTGCGCTCGCCCGATCCTGCGGCGCTTCCGCCATGCAAATCTTCACCAAGATCCGCATTCCGATGGCCATGCCAATGGTGATCGTTGGCCTCATGATCGGGGCAATCTTCGGAATGATCACCGCTGTGGGGGCGGAAATGTCGGGCGGGGGTTTCGGCCTCGGAAGCCGTCTGACCACCTATTCCTCGACACTCAGGATGCCCGAGTTCTTCGCCTGCATCCTGATCCTGGCCGTCACCGGGATCACCATCTACGCCTTCTTCTTCTGGCTCGCGAAAAAGCTGGCGGGCTGGGAAAGCTGATCACTGCGGGCGAGACGCCGCGCTCGACCCGCGCAATGCAAGTCCAGCGGCAAAACCACCATGGGAGGACGCCTGATGGCTAACCAAGGAATAACACGTCGCCGGCTGCTTCAAGTCAGCGCAAGCGGCATCGTAACGACCACCGTTCTGGGCGGCGGTCTGCTGGCCCCCGGCACGGCACAAGCCAAGCCATACAATTCGCCATTCACCTGGATCTCGCCACGCGGCACCATCGAGGTGATGGATGACTACCCATACTGGGTCGCCAGGGAGCGGGGCTATTTTGGCGATCTCGGCGTCGAAACAGCGATGGAACCCGGTCCTTCGGATGGAACCGCCGTGGTCAAGTTCCTCTCGGTCGGACAGGCCGACATAGGCTTTCCGTCTCCCGGCGTGTTGTCTTTCGCAGCCAATGCCGGAATGGACCTCGTCTCCGTCTTCGGTAGCGGCTGTCTCGACCTCTTCAACATTGCCTTTCGCAAGGGGCAAGGCGTGAAGGACCTGAAGGATCTGGAGGGGAAGACGATACTTCTGGGTTCCGCAGCGTGGCAGTCTATCTGCGATCCGATGTTCGCCGCCGTCGGCGTGAACCCTCGCCTGATCACCTATGTCGAGGCCGGCTGGCCGACCTGGACCACAGCACTGGCGAGCGGGCAAGGGGATGCATGTCTCGCCTGGGAAGGCCTGCGGGCCGACCTCGGAGCGAAGGGGCTGGACTTTGACTACTGGCTGGGTATGCGCGGGTCGCCTCTGCCTTCGAATTCCCTGGTTGTCCGGCGGGCCGATCTCGACGACCCGGAGCGCCTCGACTTCCTCAAGAAATATCTCAAGGGATGGGCCATGGGCAGCGAGTTCGCCGACCGCAACCCCCGCGCGGCAGCGGACATCGTCTTCAAGGCACTTCCCACCACGAAAGCCAATTACGGACCTCGCGCAGGTACGGAAAGCCTGATGCAGATCCACCGAACCTTCAAGGGCAATATGGCAAGCCGCAAGGGATGGGGAGAACATGAGATCCCGGCCTGGGACAACTTCTTCGCCATTCTGAAAGCCATCGGCCAATCCAGCATCGACATTGACGCCGCCCGATATGTCACCAACGATTTCATCGAGGAAGCGAATGACTTCGACAAGGCCAAGGTTCATGCAGACGCCGATGGCTACGCTCTGCCCGAGGATCTGGCGGCCATCGACATGGCGGATGTGGAAGCGAATTTCTACAAGAACGTCCTCAACTGAGGGCGTATCACGCTAAACCTCGCGATCAATCGAGACATGACGCATAGGTGGGACAAGGAAGAGCCCGCGTTCCATCCGCATCATGTCTGCTCGCCGGGCGCGACCTCCCCGCGTCCGGCGGGATCGAGTATATGGCTTTGCGAGTCTCCAAACCGAGATGACAACAATGGCGCTTTTCACCAACTCCAAGGAAACTCTTGTCCAAGACGCACTGAACGGCTCGGTCGCGGCATCGGCAGAACGACTGGCCAGGCTCGACGGCAACCCGCAGCCGCCCCGGGATCGCGATCTTCGTCCGGCATGCGTTTCAGGATCTCGGCTGTGATTTTGCGATAGTTCTCTCAATATTGAGATGGCAAGGTCGAGAGCGTTCTTGCCGCTCTTCGCTTGCCCAGACCGCAGCCGTCATTCATTCGCTACGGCCGGAAAGACGACAAGCTCTCTGTCGCAGGTCAAACAGCGTGCACTGTCGCCAACGATTTCGGCTTCGCCGCGCACGAGTTTTCGCCGGCATTTCGGGCAGGTGCGGTCCTCAGATATGCCTGGGAAGTCATATTCGGGGCCGATATAGGCGCACAGCATGTGATGAATGACCGGAAAGGTCTCGAGCCTGCCTCCGCATTCAGGACAAATGGACTGGCCTTCGTCAATCTGCATCGGACGCTCCGTCAGTTGAGTCCGAGTAGATGGACGAGGTCGGCGGCCACATGGCCGATACGGCCCGAATAGTACATATGGACGTGGACGGTGGAACCCAGCGCCGGGGGTTCCGATCCCGGCGCCATGCGAATGCGTGCGACCTGGGCTGAGCGCCCCCTGCTTCCGGCGAGTGTCCTTTCCTCCTCATACACGTCGGACACCGGCAGAATCCTGGTTATCTCCCCGGAGATGCGTCTGTTACCGAAGAGCACGAAAACAGGCTTCCCGACCTTAGGCTCTACCAGCCGGTAGTCCGGAACAAACCAGTCTATGAAAATGTCGCTGGTGTCGTATATCTCAGCGATCGCCGTGCCCGCGACCAGTGACTCCCCCGCCGTCGCCATGCGCGGGGAGACGATGCCCGAGACCGGGGCGACAACACGGCCATTGGCGAAGTCCCGTTCCAGCCGATCGACCTGCTGCTGAAGCCGCTCACGAAGGGCGGCGAGCGCCGCTATCTGGACCGAGGCCTCCGCGGCTTCTGCCTCTTGCGAAGCGACATCCTTGCGCGCCTGGGCATGAGCATTGCGCACGTCTAGTTCATAGGTAAGGCTTACGGCATTCTTGGCTGCCGCCAAACGGTTGACCGCCGTTGCCGTGAGCTCGAGATAGGCCCGGGCGGCAGGCAGCGAGTTCTGGGCGACCTGCTCCCTGATGCGCAAATCGGCCTCGCGGCCGGCAAGCTCGGACAGTCCTCGCATATAGGTGGCGACGATCTCATCCTGCTGTGGAGAACGCACCCGGGCGATCTCGTCGCCAACCGACACCGCCTCTCCAGGCTCGGCAACCCTGTCGACGACCTGGACGGCATAGGGGAGCGACACAAGTTGCCGAGGCGCCGAGACAATACCCGGGCTGCCCAGGAAAACGAGGGGTGTGCCGAAATAGAGGATAAGGGCCGCCAGCAATCCGAAGACGAGGGTGCCGTAGACAAAGCGGACGAACCGGCCTGCCGACCGGCGCCGGCTTTCGACCGGATCGGGAAGGTTCGGGTCGAGCCTCGTGAGCGCATTCTCCATTCTGCTTCTCCTCAAAGATGACCCAGAAGCGCACGGCGGACCCTCGGCGGCACGTATTCGTCATGGCTTGATGACGAAAACAGGATTTCGGCCGTATAGGTCGCAAAGCGAGCAAGCTTCATGATGAAGCCCTGGAAAAATGGAAATATTGGCGCCAGCAACAGGCTGAACAAGCTGGTGGAGGTGCTGAACAGGACGTGGGCCAGCAGGATGTTGAAGAGCGAAAGGACGGACATGAACACGTAGACGGCTGCCAGCAAATAGATCGCCGCGTCACCGAGAACGAGCACCAGGTAGACGAGGTAGAAAGGAAATGTGAGCGTCGGCAGCAGATCAAGGACGATGAAATCCAGCCGCTGGAGTGTCTCGGCCAGGCGCTCGGATGGTTGGCGCAGCCTGAACTGCCCATACATGAAGAGACGGATCCTGAGAGCGTCGCGATCCCAGCGCGCGCGCTGCCGCAACAGATTGACCAGTGACGAAGGGACTGAAGTTGCCGCCCAGGCTTCGGGCACAAAGCGGACTCCATGTCCCAGCCGCCGCAAGCGCAACGTCACTTCGAGATCTTCACCAGGTCCCACATCGAGACCACCCGTCTTCACGAAAACGTCACGCCGGTACATCGAACAGGCACCCGAGCAGCAGGCTATCGCGTCGATCGTGTCCAGGAAGGATCGTCCTGCCGAAATCGACATCAGATACTCTATGCCCTGGAGCCCGGTGGTCACGGTTTCGTCTTCATTCTTGACGCCGATGTTGCAGCTTGCGGCCGCTACATCGGGACCATCGAAAGCGGCAGCCAACCGCTCGATCGTGGTCGGGGCGAAGATTGTATCGGCGTCCGCGGTGAACAGCAGATCCCCGCGCGCGAACCTCGCCCCCGCGTTCACTGCGGCACTTCGACCGCAACGGGTCCCGTGACAGATGACAAGATCGACGATGCCTTCGCTGCGCGCACGCTGCGCAACCGCGCGCGTATCATCCGTGGATCCGTCGTCGACAACGATGATCTCCAACGGCTGAAGGCTTTGGTGCCTGAACGATGCCAGCGCGTGGTCAAGCTCGCGGCCACCATTGAATGTCGGCAGGATCACGCTGACCGAACGTCTGTTGCCCTGCAGCGGTGGCACCTTCGCCCTTCTCATGATCGCCAGCAGCGAAAGGGAAATCAGCGAGAACGAATAGCGGGGGATATCGAAGATCAGCGCGCCGAACAGAAGCGCCATCCAGCTGGCTTCCGTGAGATAGAACGCCAATTCCGACATCATGGCCCACCCAGCACTCTCGAGGGCCTGGCACGCCACCGCACCGGGACGAAACAGGCGCGCAATGGAAGACCATCCTCCAGCCAGCCCAACCGGCCCTCATGGGACGAAACTGACGCCGGAGCATGGGCAAATGCAACTCATCCGCGATGATATTATTTCGAACATTCGAAAATCAACCTCAATGTGGCGCCGCCTGAGACGTTTAATCGACGCGAGACGACGGAGGGCGTGACCGTTCATGGTTCACGGAAGGAAGAGAGCATCTGGAAAGCAGACATCTGATCATCCTGTCTCGCCGACGGCTGCATTTCGAAATCTTCGTAGGGGAGAAGGTGTACTCACGACCGCCATGTTTCTCGCAGTCGAGCGCATTCGTAAGGCGTTCACAGATCCAGGGGGCACTTTGGCCGACACCTGAGCCGCGGTCGCCTCCTCTACTTTGACCATTACTCCTTTAACGACTGTTAAGTTTGACCTGCAAAGAGGACGTCGACTAAAGGAGTAGATCTATGTTTTTCAATAGGAAACCGACACTGCACGCGCAGGTATGCGAGTTCATCTTCAGCAACTCCCCGGACGCTTATTTTGTCATCCAGGATGGCCGGATCATTAACTGCAACCCGGCCATGGAAAAGATGCTGGGCCTACCGAAGGAACGTGTTCTGGGGGTCGAGCCAGGCAATCTGTCACCTGAGTTTCAGCCGGATGGTCGCCGCTCCAGCGATGCCGCCGGCGAGATTTTTGCCACGGTTGCTCGCCAGGGGTTTCATCGTTTTGAATGGGTTCATCAGACACTTGACGGGAAGCCACTTCACGTGCTGGTCACGATGATGATGAAGACCATAGATGACACGCCGGTGATGGTGTCGTTCTGGCAGGACATCGCGGAGCTTGTTGCTTATCGCGAGCGGATGGAAGAGGCGCAGAAGCGGGACGCGGCAAAGCGGGAAGAGCAGGAGCGGGTCTTCGCAGCCCTTGCCGCTTCGCTGCGCGAGCTTGCCCAGGGCGATCTGCGGTGTCACCTGACCGGGCGCTTCGGGGAAGAATACGAAAGGCTTCGGTCTGATTTCAACTCCATGGTGGACCAGCTCTCCTCCGTCATGGGGCAGGTGAGCGACAATGCCTCGAACCTGAGGTCCGTCAGCGAGGAAATCAGTGCCGCCACCAACGACCTTGCCAAGCGTACGGAACAGCAGGCGACCTCTGTAGAGGAGACCGCGGCCGCGCTCGAAGAGATATCCTCGACAGTCGACCAGGCCGCAAATCGGGCGGAAGAAGCAGGACGGATAGTCGACCACACGCGGAGGAACGCCGAACTGTCCGGCCAGGTCGTGCACGATGCTGTTTCGGCGATGGAAGGCATCGAGAAATCGTCCCTTGAAATCAACAACATCATCAGCGTCATCGACGAGATTGCATTTCAGACAAATCTCCTGGCACTTAACGCCGGTGTCGAAGCGGCACGGGCTGGCGAGGCCGGAAAGGGCTTTGCCGTGGTTGCACAGGAAGTACGCGAACTGGCGCAGCGATCCGCCACAGCCGCGAAGGAGATCAAGACACTGATCAGTGCTTCGACCGGCCAGGTAAAGAAGGGTGTGGAACTGGTCGCCAGGACCGGCGACGTCCTCAGCACAATCGCCTCCGATGTGCGGGAAATCAACAGTCACGTTACTGCAATCGTCTCGTCGGCGCGTGAGCAGGCAGCGGCCGTCCAGGAGATAAAGATGGCAGTGGGAGCGATCGACAGGGGTACGCAGCAGAATGCAGCTATGGTTGAAGAGACTGCGGCTTCCGCGTCTCAGCTCGCCGACCGGGCGCTGCTCCTTAACGACATCGCTGCACGCTTCCAGACCGATAGCGCGCGCCCGAGGCTGCGTCTGGCCTCGTAAAGTCTGCCGTCAACCTGACCGATGAGCCGCCGTGGCTTCCCACGGCGGCTGTTTTTTTGTCGATCCGTTCTTCAGAACTGCCTTGTGGCTCCGACCCTTCCGCCCGCGGATCTCTGGCCGTCGCCCTCGATTCCAAACAGCAGGCTCACGTCAAGCATCCAGAAATCGGCGGTCTGCAGCGTCATCCCGGCAGAGAGCGAGCCAAACATGCCTGACCCATCCAGCCCGGCAAAGCCGCCGGTGACGCCGAGTTTGGGTGTCAGTTTCGATCCGTTGTCCAGCGTGAAGGACCGGCTGATTTCGGCGCCGAGGCTGACACGGAACTGTTCCTCGTCGAAGCCCTCGAGAGAGACCTCGTCACCCGTGGCGTTGTGTACCGCATAATTCTCGACCGTTTCATCGAAGTAGACCGCCCGGGCCTTCGGCGTCAGCACCGTCGACTCGTCGATTTGCCACTGGCCCGTGATGGCCGTGTCGATCATCCAGCGCGTGGTGTCGAAGCTGCCGTCCCAGGAGCCGGTGTCGATATCGTTCGCCGAGCCGCCATAGAGCAGGCTGGTGTTCCAGAACACGCCCTTGCCGATTTCGAAGGAGGCGTATGGACCGGCAAGCCAGCCATTGCCGGTGAGTTCCGCGTCCTCCTCCGTCGGATCGTTCATCCGGTCATAGTGGAACGACAGGCCGACCAGGGCCTTTTCCGAGAGCAGGTAGTCGGCGCCCAGGTTGAGCATGCCGAAGGCACCCCACCTGCCGCCATTCTCCTCCCGGTTATGGGCCATCAGAGTGCCGTCGATCCAGATGTTGAACGGTGAGGAGGCGGTGCCGGACAGGCCGTCGGCGTTGTCGCGTGCCGATTCGAGCTGCGCAAGGCTGGTCGAGAAGGTGGCGGTCATGCCTTCCTCCGACGGCGTCATGCGCATTGTCACGGGATCGGTGGCCATTTCCGCCTGGCGCCGTTCCAGAAGTCCCGGAACCGTGATGGTGGAGGCGATCAGGTTCTGCCGCGTCTGGACGAAGCCGTGCACGAGGCCGTCAATCTCGGCGGCAACCTTGGCCGGATCATGCCCCAGCGCGTAGGTCACCGTTCCGGTATTGGAGACGCCCAGTGCGCTTGTCAGCTTGAAGCCGACACGTGCCGTCCCGGAAAAGGCCGGGTTCGGGATGAACTTCAGATACCAGCCAAGAGGAAGGAGGGCGCTCGCCTGGGCGAACTCGCCCCTGACGATACTTGCGGTTCCGGCACTGGCGGGCGAAACGAAAACGATGGCCGCTCCGCTGAACGGACCGCCGGTGGCGCCGCTCTGCAGGTTGATGTTGGGCGGCGTGCCGCCGCCCGGAACGGTGACGAGCCTGTCGGCGACGGACACGGTGCGCTCTGTGACCTCAAGCGTGTAGCTTGCTATTCCCGTCGCACCGGTGCCGTCGCGCACTTCAATCGCAAAGCTGTAATTGGCAACGGTCGCACCGTCATCGAGCGGGCCGGTCAGTTCGCCCGTCGAGACGTTGAGGACCAGGCCTGCGGGCAGAGTGCCCGAGGCGAGCCGGTAGGTCAGCGTGCCCGTTCCGCCGGTCGCGGAAATTGCCTGGGCGTAGTCCTCGCCCGCCATCGCCGCTTTCAGCGCGCCGCCTGCGGGCGTGAAGGTGAACGAGGCCGTCGCCGTGACCGTCACCGTGACTGCGGCCGAGGTGGCCGTGGCATTGTTGGTATCGCCGCCATAGACCGCGGTGATCGAATGCGCTCCGGCGGTGAGTGCGGTCGTGGTGAGACTTGCGGTGGTGCCCGAGATTGTCCCGGTTCCGATCGTGGTGGCGCCATCCTTGAAGGTGACTGTGCCGCTCGGTGAGGCGCCGCCGGTCAGCGTCGCGGTGAAGGTTACTGATCCGCCGAATGCGGGTGCCGTATCGGAGGCGGCAAGCGTGACCGTCGGCGCGACCTGGCCGACCGTCACCGTAATGGCGGCCGAGGTGGCCGCGGCATTGTTGGTATCGCCGCCATAGACCGCGGTGATCGAATGCGCGCCGACGGCGAGTGCCGCGGTGCTGAAGGTTGCGGTGGTGCCCGAGATTGTCCCGGTTCCGATCGTGGTGGCGCCATCCTTGAAGGTGACTGTGCCGCTCGGTGAGGCGCCGCCGGTCAGCGTCGCGGTGAAGGTTACTGATCCGCCGAATGCGGGTGCCGTATCGGAGGCGGCAAGCGTGACCGTCGGCGCGACCTGGCCGACCGTCACCGTAATGGCGGCCGAGGTGGCCGCGGCATTGTTGGTATCGCCGCCATAGACCGCGGTGATCGAATGCGCGCCGACGGCGAGTGCCGCGGTGCTGAAGGTTGCGGTGGTGCCCGAGATTGTCCCGGTTCCGATCGTGGTGGCGCCGTCCTTGAAGGTGACGGTGCCGCTCGGTGAGGCGCCGCCGGTCAGCGTCGCGGTGAAGGTTACTAATCCGCCGTATGCGGGTGCCGTATCGGAGGCGGAGACCGCGATCGTCGGAGCGACCTGGCCGACCGTCACCGTAACGGCGGCCGAGGTGGCCGTGGCGTTGTTGGTATCACCACCATAGACGGCGGTGATCGAATGCGCACCGACGGTCAGCGCGTCGGTGGCAAACGTGGCGGTGGTGCCGGAAATGGTGGCGGATCCCAGCGTGGTGGCGCCGTCCTTGAAGGTGACGGTGCCGCCTGGCGAGGCGCCGCCGGCGAGCGTTGCGGTGAAGGTCACCGAGGCGCCGAGCGACGGTGCGGTGTCGGAGGCCGCAAGCGTGATCGTCGGAGAGCCCTGGCCGACCGCCAGGCTGTACGCTGTGGATCCGGTGTAGCCGCTAGCGTCTGTCGCTGTCACCGTGAAGTTGAAGGTGCCGCCCACCGTCGGCGTGCCGCCGAGGATGCCAGCGCCCGAGAGGCTCATGCCAGCAGGAAGCGACCCGGCTGTAACCGCGAAGGTATGGGGCGCGATCCCGCCGGAGGCAGTGAGAGACTGGCTGTAAATCGTGCCGACCGTTCCCGCCGGAAGGGTCGTCGGCGAGATCGAGATCGTCGGGGCGCCAACCGTCAGGCTGTACGCTCTGGATCCGGTGTAGCCGCCATTGTCTGTCGCTGTCACCGTGAAGTTGAAGGTGCCGCCTGCAATGGGCGTGCCGCTGAGGAGGTTACCCGATGACAGGGTCAGGCCCACAGGAAGCGCCCCGGCTGTAACCGCGAAGGTATAGGGCCCGGTCCCGCCGGAGGCAGTGAGAGACTGACTGTAACTCGCACCGACCGTTCCTCCCGGAACGGACGTCGGCGAGATCGAGATCGTCGGGGCCGTCACAGTAACACTGATCGCCGACGAAGTGGCCGTGGCATTGTTGCTATCCCCGCCATAGACCGCCGTGATCGAATTCGCACCGACGGCGAGTGCTGTGGTGGCAAACGTGGCGGTGGTGCCGGAAATGGTGGCGGATCCCAGCGTGGTGCTGCCGCCCTTGAAGGTGACGGTGCCGCCTGGCGAGGCGCCGCCGGCGAGCGTCGCGGTAAAGGTCACCGTTGCACCAAGCGTTGGCGTGGTGTCGGAGGCGGCGAGCGAGATCGTCGGGCTGGACAAATTGACCGTCAGCGCCGCCGAATTGGACGTCGCGGCAGGAGTGACCAATCCGGACGCCACCACACGATAGACATAGCCGTTCATTGCGGCGGTGGCGCCGGTGATGGTGAGCGTCGCGGTGGTCGCGCCGGAATAGACGCCGCCATTCGCCACATTGTCAAAGCCGGAGCCGTTATCGACCTGCCACCGGTAGCTCGTGGCGTTCGATGCCGTGGCGCTGAAGGATGTGTTGCCGCCAGCAAAGATCGTCGATGCCGACGGCTGCGCGGTGATCGCCGGCGGGTTGGCGACCGTCAGCGTCGCCGAATCCGACGTCGCATCGGGCTTGCCCGATGCCGACGCCACAAGTTGATATTTATAGCCGCTCATTGCGGCCGTCGCGCCGGTGATCGTAAGCGTCGCGGTGGTCGCGCCGGAATAGACACCGCCATTCGCCACATTCGCAAAGCCGGAGCCGGTATCGACCTGCCACTGATAGCTCGTGGCATCCGACGCGGTGGCGCTGAAGGTGGTGTTGCCCCCGGCGGCAATCGTCGCGTTCGATGGTTGCGTGGTGATGGAGGGGCCAGATGTGCAGGTGACCGTAACGCTGAAACTGGACAAGACGTACTGCATATTAATCTTCAGCCCGGAACTCGTGAGCTCCGTTCCAGACACTGTCGTTGATGCACTGCCGGGACCATACCCATCGGCATAGTAGACATAAGTAGTGCCCGTGCTGAGACCGCTCATAGAGAACGTGTTGCCAAAAAGGTCGGGGAGGCCATCAGCCAGAGTGAAGGAAACCTGGTCCGCGGCTTGAAACATCCCGCTCGGATAGTCCCTCGTGAAGGACACGTTCGAGAGATTGTTCCAATCGCCATTGATCGCCGTGCACCCCGCCGATGCAGCCCACGTCTGGGCCGGCAGCAAGGCCAATGCGAACAGAACAAGGAAAAGCTGGCTGAAGCGGCTGACCAGGCGGATAAAAATGTCCTTGGCCAGGCCTCGCTCCGCTGCAAACGAGTTACGCAAAAGCCGCAAACCGCCGACGAAATACATTATTCACCATATTCTTGCCGTGCGACGTCGGAGGAATGAGCCGCCTCAAATCGATTGGGGAACACGAATCATGCACCAGGGGATCGCGCATTCGGAATCGGCTATACCGGCGGTCATCCGTGCATGACAGGTCGATCGTCCGATGCACCCAAACTTGGACTGTAATCTGCTGCGGTCGCGCGGCCCGGGTCGGCACCCCCGTCGAGACCCAGCCGGGTTTGCCGTTGCGAGTTCGGGCGCGGGCCCCGGCGAAGCGCCGTGGGTCGGGTTTAGACGGTCAGCGCGGGCTCGTCGTGAAATGCCCGTCCGGTTGCGTTTCCTTTCCCCTACGAGATATTCAGGGGGACGCCTTCACGCGTGCCGCCGATCTCGCTGACGTTCCACATCACCTTGAATTCCGGACTATCGGTAGGCAACTCACCGACCGGCTGCCGGAGAAGGGCAGCGCGACGGTGCAAGGCCCGGACAACACGCCGCCCGAGGTTCCGGCTTTCTCCGTCGAGAGCCGGGTGTGAGACTCATCGAATTCGCACTCCGCCCGCATCAAAGAGGAAGCACTTGCCGAGGGCGAGTCCCACCGTCAACTGGCTGCAGTCCTGTTCAAACCGAAAGCCTTCCTGCTCGACGATGATGCGTTCGTCGGCCGAGAGATCGGCATAGATATAGCTCGTATTGCCGAGATGCTCGGCCACATCGACATCGATGGTCAGGTCGGCGTCGCCTTCGCCGGCGGGAAGGAAATGTTCCGGCCGGATGCCGAGGCTCACCTCATCGCTAGCGGCAACCGCGCTCGACCGGACCGGAAGGTCGAGCCGGACATCGGGCCGGCTTGCAAGCACAACGGTCGCATGGCCGTCGCCGACCGCGGCGATCCGGCCTTTCAGAAAATTCATCCGTGGAGAGCCGATGAAGCCGGCGACGAAGGTGTTGGCCGGGTTATCATAAAGTTCGAGCGGCGGACCCACCTGTTCGACGACGCCCGCCCGCAGGACGACGATCTTGTCTGCGAGCGTCATCGCTTCCACCTGGTCGTGGGTGACGTAGACGATGGTCGACTTCAGTGCCTTGTGCAGCTTGGCGATCTCGACGCGCATGTGCACGCGCAGCTCCGCGTCGAGGTTGGAGAGCGGCTCATCGAAGAGGAAGACGTCCGGATGGCGGACGATGGCGCGACCGATGGCGACGCGCTGGCGCTGGCCGCCGGAGAGCGCCTTCGGTTTCCGGTCCATAAGCGGTCCGAGCTCGAGGATGCGCGCCGCATCGTCGACGCGCCGGGCGATCTCCTGCCGGTCCATGCCTGCGAATTTCAGGGCAAAGCCCATGTTTTCGCGCACCGTCATGTGCGGGTAGAGCGCGTAGGACTGGAAGACCATGGCGATGCCGCGCTTCGACGGATCGACGTCGTTCATCACCGTGCCGCCGATCGTCAGTTCGCCGGAGGTGATGTCCTCGAGGCCTGCGATCATGCGCAGCAATGTCGACTTGCCGCAGCCCGACGGACCGACGAAGACGACGAACTCGCCCGCGCCGATCGTCAGGTCGACGCCCTTGATGATCTCCAGCGCGCCGAAGCGCTTGCGTATGTCGGTGAGGCGAACATCGGCCATGGCGGGATCTCAGCTGACGGTGAAGGTGACGGACTGGGAGGCGAAGCGGCGGCTGGTGACGACAAGTTCGATGCTGCCCCGCTCGTCGCCGGCTTCCACCCAGAACCCGGTGGCGCCGCCTTTCAACGTATGGTCCGTCGGGCCGATGATACGGCCGGGGCCGGAAAGTGAAAGCGAGACCGGCTCTTCGAAATAGGGCAACAGGTTGCCGCACTGGTCGAGGGCGCGCACGACGACGCGCACGGCATCCTTTTCCCCGGCGCGCAGCGCGGTGTCGTCGGCCTTGACGTCGAGGGTTGCGGGAACCGCATCGGCGGGCAGGACCAGCGTCTTGACCACCTTGTCGTCGAGATAGCCGGTGATGGTGCCCTCGCGCCAGACGCGCCCCCAGGAGCCGAATTCCTCCTGCGTGACGGTCCGCAGGTCGAGGACGACCGGCGGGTGCGGAAGGTGCGGATAGGTTTCCCTGTCCGGATAGATCCGCTTTGCCGGCCATTCGCCGAACTTGACGTCGACATAGTCGCAATTGGTGAGGATGATCAGCGGCAGCACGCCGCCGATATTGCGCTCGCCGCGCGCCCAGAAGGTGGCCGGCTGCAGCACGACGTTCTTTTCCGGATCGCCCTGGCTCGCATAGGCATAGGCCGCCAGCTTCGGGATGCGGTACATGTCGAGGACGCCGTGATAGCAGATGCGGTCGCCCGAGCCGAAATCCTTGTGGGTATTGTAGTCGAACATGCACCAGCCGGTGGAGCCGGAGATATTGCCGTCGCCCGCGGCTGCGTTGAGCACCAGAAGGTGACGGGTCACATGCTCGGCTTGGCGCTGCTCCTGGTCGAAGCGCTTGGTCGGGTACATGTGGCCGTTATATTCGGTGATCATGTAGGGGATCGGCCGGGTGATGCCGGTCGTCTCCACCCTGTCCCGCAACACGACACGGCCGCGATTGTTGCCGGGCAGTTCCTCGTTGCCGAGGATGAAGTCGTTCATCGTGTAGACGTCTTCGAGCAGCTCCGAATCGGTGATGAAGCGCACGCCGCCGGTCTGGCGCGTTGGGTCGAGTTCGCGGGCAAGCCGGTTCGTCTCGGCGTAGAAATCGTGATTGTCCTGGCTCTCGTTGATGCGCACGCCCCAGATGATGATCGACGGGTGGTTCCAGTCGCGCTCGATCATGCGGCGGACGTTCTCGATCGACTCCTGCTGCCAGACCTTGCCGCCGATATGCTGCCAACCGGGGATTTCCTCGAAGACCAGCAGGCCGATCTCGTCACAACGATCGAGGAACCACTTCGACTGCGGATAGTGCGAAGTGCGTACGATGTTGCAGGCGAGCTCGTGCTTGAGGATATCGGCGTCCCTCTCCTGCGCGCGCCGGCCCATGGCATAGCCCGTATGTGGCCAGGACTGGTGACGATTGAGCCCGCGCAGCTTCAGCGGCTTGCCGTTCAGCAGGAAACCGTCCGGCGTGAAGCGCGCCGTGCGGAAGCCGAAACGCTGTGCAAACTTATCCTTCCCATGCTCCGTTTCGAGCGAGAGCGAGAGCGTGTAGAGCGCCGGATTGTCGATGTCCCAGAGCGTGATGCCGGCGAGATCGGAGAAAGTGAGAAGCGCTTCCTTGCCGTCGAGCGCTACAGATGCGGACGCGAGCTCGGTTCCGCTCTTGTCGGCGATGGTCGCGGTCAGTTTGCCGGAGAAGGCCCGCTCTTCCGGGTTGGCGACAAACACGCGGGCGGTGACGCTCTTCTTGTCCGCGAGCGCATCGGGCGTCTCGATCTTGACGTTGCCGATCGAGACAGGGCTTGCGATCTTGAGCCAGACGTCGCGGTAGATGCCGGCGTAGCAGAGATAGTCGATCTGGCCGCCGAAGGGCGGGATTTCCGGGTTCTCCGAGCCGTCGACCTTGACGGTGACGAGGTTGTCGCCCTGTACGAGATGGGGCGTGAGCCGCGCCTCGAACGGCGTATAGCCGTCCTTGTGGGCGACGACCTCGCGCCCGTTCACATAGACGACGCTGTCGGCCATTGCGGCATCGAACACCAGCGAGACCTCGCGGCCCTCGAATTCCGGTCGCCAGGCGAGGACCTTCTGATAGGTGAACGGCTTCTGGTATTCGGTCTCATCGAAGTAATTATAGGGCAGCTCGACGGCGCTGTGCGGCAGGCGAACGGTCTCGCCCTCCTGCAGGGCGGAGACGCGTGCCGGCTCGAAGCCGTGGCGAAAGAGCCAGTTGCCGTTGAAATTCTCGATGATGCGCATGGACCGGTATTCCTATTTCACTGAGCCCAGCATGCCCTGCACGAACTGGCGCTGCATGAGGAAGAAGATGATCAGGGTGGGAAGCGTGGCGAGGATCGTGCCGATCATGACCACGCCGTAGTCGGGGTAATAGGCGGAGGCGAGCGAGGAAACGACGAGGGTGATCGTCTTGGTTTCGTTCGACTGCAGCACGATGAGCGGCCACAGATAGCTGTTCCAGTTCGTCATGAAGACGATGACGAGGGCGGCCGCGTAGGTGGAGCGCATCACCGGCACGTAGATGTAGAGAAAGATCTGCCATTCCTTGAGGCCGTCCACCTTTGCCGCGTCGCGCAGCTCCGTCGGGAAGGCCTTGGTCGACTGGCGGAAGTAGAAGATGATGAAAGCGGAGGCGACCGTCGGCAGCACGATCGCGACATGGGTGTTGATGAGGCCGGTCTTCGCCATCATCATGAAGAGCGGGATCATCAGCGCTGCAAAGGGCACCATCAGCG
This sequence comes from Ciceribacter azotifigens, assembly GCF_048159625.1. Taxonomy (NCBI): domain Bacteria; kingdom Pseudomonadati; phylum Pseudomonadota; class Alphaproteobacteria; order Hyphomicrobiales; family Rhizobiaceae; genus Ciceribacter; species Ciceribacter azotifigens. Next base: position 111,403 of record NZ_JBLQTA010000006.1, read on the forward strand.
TCAGCAGCACGAGCGAATAGATCCGGTCGCGTGCCTTCGACTTGAACATCTCGAAGCCGTAACCGGCAAGCGACGAGACGAGGATTGTCGAAAGCGTGGCGAGGACCGCCACCTTGGCCGAGTTCCAGAAGACGAGCGGCACGTCGACCAGCGTGAAGAAGTTCGCGACGTTCGTCGCGAATGCGCCGCCGAAACTCGTCTTGCCGCTGATGATGTCGATCGACGTATTGGTCGCGCTGATCACCATCCAGAAGAACGGGAAGAGCGAAAGAAAGGCGGCGACGCCGAGAAAGACGTATTGCAGCGTGGCTGCAGTGAGACGCGCGGCGTTCATGAGCGCTCCCTCGCAGCATAGAACTGCAGGAAGGAGAAGAGCGCCACCATGATGACGATGACATAGGAGATCGTCGCCGCGTAGCCGAAGCTCGGCATGAAGCGGAAGGTGAGATTGTAGATGTAGAGCGAGAGCGTCAGCGTCGCGTTTGCCGGACTGCCGCGGCCTTCGGTCAGGTTGTAGACCTCGTCGAAGAGCTGGATCGTGCCGATCGTCGAGATGATCGTCGTGAAGAGGATCACCGGCTTCAGCATCGGCACGGTGATGTAGATGAAACGCGCCCAGGCCGGCACGCCATCGATCCGCGCGGCCTCGTAGATCGACCTGTCGATGTTCTGCAGCGCCGCGAGATAGAAGATCATGTTGTAGCCGGTCCAGCGCCAGGTGATGGCGAGGATCACGAGCACCTTTGCCCAGAAGGGCTCGGTCAGCCAGCCGATCGGCGCGTCGGTCAGGTGAAGTGCCATAAGGGCCTGGTTCACCACACCGTCGACGGAAAACATGCTCTTGAAGAGCACGGAATAGGCAACCAGCGAGGCGACGCAGGGCAGGAAGATTGCGGTGCGGAAGAAGCCGATGAACTTCAGCCGGTCGTTGTTGAGTACCGCGGCGAGCAGCAGCGCCAGCACGATCATGATCGGCACCTGCACCACGAAGAAGGTGATCGTGTTGGTGAGCGCCTGGAGGAAAACGGGGTCGTTCGAAAGCCGCGCGACGTTTCCGAAGCCGGCGAACTTCATCATCATGCCCTTGCCCGAAAAGAAGGACAGGTAAAGCGAGCGCAGGATCGGATAGACGAGAAAGATCGAGATGAGCAGGATCGACGGGGCGATGAACAGCCAGCCGTTCAGATCGTGATATCGTTTCAATCCGCCTGCTTTTCCGGCAGCCATGGGAATATCTTCATTGCCAGGAACAAGGGCCGGAGCATCCCTTCGCGAGGAAGGGATGCTCCGGAAGGTGGGGCGGTGTCCGCCGCCCGCCGGGGGAGAAACTACTGGATCTGGCCTTCGGCCTGGCTGGCGATGGCCTTCAGGACCTCGTCCACATTGGCGCCCTTGGCGAGATCGGGAAGGTGCGCGGTCACGGCGGTATCCACCTCGTTGGTGAAAATGCCGTAGTTGACGGAGGGAACCTTCGCCAGCCAGTCGGCGAAGTTCTGCCAGACCTTTTCGCCGCCGAAGAAGGCGTCCGCCTCGCCGTAGGCCGGACCCGTGCGGGCGGCGAGCAGAGAGCCGACGGCGCCGCGTTCGGTCAGGATCTTCTGATAGAAGTCGATATCCTTGGCGTAGACCTCGTTGAGGAAATCGATCGCCTCGTCCTTCTCGGCCGAGCTGTCGATGACGTACCAGCTCGAACCGCCGAGGTTGGAGGCATTTGAGGCACCCTCGACATTCAGCTTCGGAATGGGAGCGACGCCCCACTTGCCGGCCTGGTCGGCCTGCGCCTTCACCGTGCCGGTGATCCAGACGCCCGTGGTGACGGTTGCGACATCGCCTGAGGTGAAGGTCGAGACCCACTCCGTCCAGCCGGCGGCCGGCTTGTGGATGTTGGCCTGGAGGATCTTCTGCTCGGTTTCGAGCGCAGCCTTCAGCGCGGCGTTGTCCTTGATTGAGAGATTGCCGTCCTTGTCGAAATACCAGCTACCGGCCGACTGCATCAGGATGCGGACGAAACCGGCGTCATTGACATCGAGGCCGAGCATCTTCTTGCCGGTCTTCTCCTCCACCGCCTTGCCGATCTCGATATAGCGGTCCCAGGTGAGATCCTGCATGTCCTCCGGCTTGAAGCCTGCCTGTTCGAGATAGTCCTTGCGGTAGTAGAGCCCGGTGACGCCGGAATCGAAGGGGACGCCGTAGACGGCGCCGTCGAGCGTCATCAACTCGACCTTATAGGGGGCGAAGCCGGAGTAATCGACCTTGTCCGAAAGCGCGGCAAAGGCGCCGGGGAAGGATTGCAGGTATTTCTGCGCGCCGTAATCCTCAATCAGGACGATATCCGGCAGCGCGTCGGTGGTCCCCGAGGAGAGCGCCGTCTGGAGCTTCTGCTCCACGTCAGCCTTGGCGAAATCGACGACGTTGAAGGTGGTCTCGGGGTGCTTTGCCGTGTAGCGGGCACCGGCTTCCTTCATGATGGCAACGTTGAAGTTCGGGTCCCAGCACCAGATGGTGATCTCGCCGGCGAAGGCCGCGCTGGATACGAGAAGGCTCGCGCCGGCGAGCGCGCCGGCCGCGAAGCGAGACAGAATCGTCCTATTGCCCATTGTTTCCTCCCAAGAAACCCATGCGGCAGGTTCCCTCTCTCTGCCGTCAGCGCAAAATTTACCGAAATCGGAGCTGTGCGCAAGTAAAATTTAGTAAATATTTTTTGCAGTCGCGACTTGTGAAAATCGCCGCGTTTACCGGGGCTTGCGGCAACTGTCGCGCCAGATCAGCTCGGTCGCTATGCGCACCTGCTTGCCGTAACTGCGTCCGGAGAGGCGCTCGAGGAGAAGATCGACGGCCGTCTCGCCGATGTGTTCGCTATGGATGCGAACGGTTGTCAGCGGTGGTGTCAGGAACTGGGCGACGGGAATGTCGTTGAAGGAAACGACGGCGATGTCCTTCGGAATGGAGAGCCCTGCCTCCTGGAGTGCCCGGTAGGCGCCGATCGCCATATTGTCGTTCGACGTCACGATGACGTCCGGCTGCTCGGCGAGAGCCAGAAGTTCGTGGGCGAGCCGATACCCCGTTTCGAGCCGCAGGCTCTGCCCCGAGGAACAGTCGGCGAGCGCAAGCAGGTCAGGTTCGAAAGTGCCGTCCTTCCGCTGCCAGTCGATATAGGCAGCGCAACGCTTTTCGGCGAAGCGCTGTACACTGTCGTTGAGCTTCTCGTGGCTGCCGATAAAGCCGATGCGGCGGTATCCGGCGGCTTTCAAGGCATCCAGGATCTTTTGCGTGGCAAGTTCCACATCGGAAAAGACGCTGTCGAGTGCATCGTCCTTCGGGTCGAAGTCGGCAAAGACGAGGTGGCGTGCGTGCTGCTTCAGCCAGGCAATCTCGTGGTCGGAATGCTTGCCGATGACGATGACGCCGGAGGCGCCCGAGAGCAATCCGGCCTCGGGTAGGGCATCGGAGTGGAAGACCTTGACGATCTCAGTCTTCAGATCGCGGCAACGCGTCTCGATCCCGAGGCGTACGCCGATGTAATAGGGGTCGGCGATTTCGTCGGAAGGCTCGAGGAAGTGTACGATGACGAGCCTGGTGAGCAGGCTCGGGGCCGTCTGGCCGCCCGCCCTGTTGCGATTGCGCGGCGTCTCGTAGTTCAGCGCCTCGGCCGTTTCGATGATCGCCTGCCGTTTGGCGGGGGAGATCGACAGGGCAGGGTCGTAATTCAGCACCCGCGACACTGTCGCGGAGGATACGCCCACCGCCTTGGCGATTTCCTTGATCGTTACCATTCTGTCTTTCAGTTCCTTTCGGGTAGCCGCCCGGCGTCGAGGTGCAGGCTCCGACATTCTTTTAGTAAATATTTATCGCGGAAAATGCAATGACGGGTTCGCAGCGACGAGCGATGACGGTGCGGATACAGCTATAGCCAAGCGGCGGATTCCTCTCAAGGCACGCGGGATACGCAGTCAGTTCTCTGCGCTCAACAGCCAGCGGGCCGTGTCTAAATCGGTGACGAGTGCGGTTGCGAGTTTCCCGCGCAGTGCCGCGCTGATGACACGGCGCTTGTGCACGCCTCCCGAGGCGATGACGCGGGTCTTGATCATGCGGTAGCTTTCAAGGTCTGGCGATATGACCTGCCTGTTGAGGGGATGGTCGACCGGATCTCCGCGCTCGTCCAGATAGTGGCCGAGCAGGTCGCCGACGGCGCCTGATGCTGCCAACTCGCCGCTGTCGACGCTCACCGGAAGACCGTATCTTACCTGAAGCGATTTCTTCGTCAGGTCTCCGACGCTGAGGAAGGACAGATCGACCGACGCCGCCTTCATGAGGAATTCCTTGAAAACAGGTTGTTCGATGATCAGGGCGCGGGAGGCCTCGCCGTCGGCATAGATCGGCGCCGCGAAGTAATGGCATTTGGCATCCAGGACCGCGGCAAAGCCGCGAACGATGTCGAATGTGTTGATCTCGGTGCCTCGGGTCAGACCGCCCATCATGGAGCGGACCTCCAGATCCGGCATATGGCTGCGGGTCATCTGGTGGACGGTTTCGCGGAGCGTGGAGCCCCAGCCGACGCCGATCGATCGCGGTCGGTGCACATCGATGAGCCTGTCCAGGAATGCCGCTGCGGCGCGACCGAGAACGGCATGCAGCAAGGTCTCGTCCGCAGGTGTCGAAACGATCATTGCCTCGGTCAGGGCGAATTTCTTGCAGAGCTCGCCCTCGAGCCGCACGTTTTCGGCAAGCGGAGAGGTGAACGTCACACGCACCAGTCCGGTTGCCAGCGCCTCTGACAGGAGCTCGTTAACGCGACGACGCGTGAGATTCATCCGCTCGGCAATCTGCGCCTGGGTTAACCCCTCGACATGATAGAGCCACGAGGCCCGCACCATCAGTTCCTGGCTCTCCAAAGCATGCTCCTGATCAAATGTCACATCGGCGTAACATATGTAACGTAGAGGTCCGCGTAGATGATCACGGGTCCAAAGGCAATTGTTTCCGAAAGCCGGGCGACCAGCAAGCCATGCGATGGAGAGGGATGGGCATTGCCTCCCGAATTCCTCGCCGAGCCAGGGAGCGGACTTCACCTTGACGACGACGGAACTGCTCATATTCGATTGCGACGGCGTATTGATCGACAGCGAACCAGTCGCAAGCCGCGTCCTGTGGCAGACGCTGAACGACGCCGACGTGGCGATCTCGCTTTCCGAGGTTCATCGCCGCTTCACCGGCTATTCGGAGGGCGATGCTCACCGGATCTGCGTCGAGGAACTGGGGATTGCCGACCCCACCCCCATCTTTGCCGCCACCCGCGACGCCCTTTATCCGGCCTTCCGCCACTCGCTCCAGCCGATGGCCGGCATAGACGCCCTGGTGCGCTCCCTGCCGCAACTGAAATGCGTCGCCTCCAACAGCGCCCTGGAGCGACTGCAGAACAGCCTCGGCCTGTTCGATCTGTGGAACGCCTTCGATCCGCATATCTTCAGCGCCGACATGGTCGCAGCGCCGAAGCCCGCGCCCGACCTCTTCCATCTCTGCGCCGAGACGCTCCGGGTTGATCCGGCCCGTTGCGTGGTCATCGATGACAGCCCGCACGGCATCGTCGGCGCCGTTGCCGCCGGCATGCGGGCGATCGGCTTCGTCGATCCGGCCGATCCGCGCGAGGGCCGTCGCTCCGTGCTCTCCGATGCCGGCGCCATGCTGGTCGCCACCGGCGCGGACGAGCTTGCCCGCGCCTTCGCGGCCGTTCTCGGCGAGGCGTCCGATGTGCAGGCACCACTTAAGGCCCGCGGCCCTTGCCGAACCTGTCTGAGCAATGCCCGCCGCGGTCTGTGCGGCGGTCCGTCATGCAAAATTCATCAGGCCATTAACAAACCGACACTCGGAACGCGCAAGAGGAGAACCTCTGTTTTCGAGTGACCCATCCCAAGGAGGTTTCCAATGCTTTCCATCAATCGACGTGGCGCGCTTGGACTGATCGGCGCGACCGCCGGCAGCCTGATCCTGCCGCGCATGACCTTTGCCCAGGGCAAGCGCCCCTCGGTGACGATCGCCGTGCAGAAGATCACCAACAACAACACGCTCGACATCTGGAACGAACAGTCCAACGTCGGCGAACGCGTCTTCTTCCCGAACTTCTGGGAAGGCCTGATCAATCGCGACTGGATGGGCAATCAGGGTCCGGTCGCCGGCCTTGCCACTGAATGGAAGCGCATCGACGACAAGACGCTCGAACTCAAGCTGCGCCAGGGCGTCAAGTTCCACAATGGCGACGAACTGACGGCCGAAGACGTCGTCTTCTCCTTCTCCAAGGAGCGCCTGTTCGGCAATACCGAGCCGAAGGGTGGCAAGACGATCTATGAATCCGACAACAAGCCGACCACCGTCAAGGAATTGCCGGCCGCCGTTCCGGGCATCGGCCGCCGGCTCTGGCCGGCGCTCGCCGGCGTCGAAGCCGTCGACAAGTACACCGTGCGCTTCCACAACGCGACGCCGGACGTGACGCTCGAAGGGCGCCTCTATGCCTTCGGTTCGCAGATCACCAACCGCCGCGCCTGGGACGAAGCCGCCTCCTACACCGACTGGGCCCGCAAGCCGATCACCACCGGCCCCTACATGGTTGGCGAATACAAGCCGGACGTCTCGCTGACGCTGGTTGCCTTCGACGAATACTGGGGCGGCCGTCCGCCGCTAGAGGAAATCCGCTTCGTCGAGGTTCCGGAAGTCGCCTCCCGCGTCAACGGCCTGCTGTCGGGCGAGTACGACTTTGCCTGCGACCTGCCGCCGGACCAGATCGCGACCGTCCAGGCCGCTCCGGGCTTCGAGGTTCAGGGCTCGACCATCCTCAACCACCGCGTCTCGGTGTTCAACACCCAGAACGAAATCCTCGCCAACCCGCTGGTGCGTCGCGCAATGACCCACGCCATCGACCGCCAGGCGATCGTTGACGCCCTGTGGGGTGGCCAGACCGTGGTGCCGCCCGGCCTGCAGTTCGACATCTTCAAGACCACCGACATGTTCATCGATGGCTGGGCTGCCCCGGAATACAATCCGCAGCTCGCGCAGGACCTCTTGAAGCAGGCCGGCTACAAGGGCGATGCGATCCCTTACCGCCTGCTCAACAACTACTACACCAACCAGACCGCCAACGGGCAGATCATGGTCGAGATGTGGAAGCAGGTCGGTCTCAACGTCGAGATCCAGATGAAGGAAAACTGGGCGCAAATCCACGATCCGGAAGGCATCAAGGGCGTGCGCGACTGGTCGGCCTCGGCCAACATCAACGACCCGGTCACCCCGATGGTCACCCAGTTCGGCCCGAACGGCGAAATGCAGCAGAAGAAGGACTGGTCGAACGCCGAGTTGAACGAGCTTTCCGTCGTGATGGAAACCTCGACCGACCGCGCGCTGCGCAAGAAGGCCTATGCCCGCATGCTGGAAATCTGCGAGCGCGAAGACCCGGCCTACCAGGTCCTGCACCAGAACGCCGTCTTCACCGGCATGAAGTCCTCGCTCAAGTGGAAGGCAGCGCCCGCCTTCGCCATGGACTTCCGCTCCAACAACTGGACGATGTGATCGCTCCGACTGATCCGGCGGCACCCGCGCCGCCGGATCCCTCCCTTCCCTGAACCGCCTGCGGCAGGCCCAAAAAGTCGGGCTGCCCCGGCCCTGAAGAAGGTGAACGCTGATGAGCTCCAATCTTGTCGAACTGCGCAATCTGACCGTCTCCTTCGACGGCGTGCCGGTGCTGCACGGCATCGATCTCGACGTCAAACCCGGCGAGGCGCTGGGTCTGGTCGGCGAATCCGGCTGCGGTAAGTCCGTCACCTGGCTGGCCGCGCTCGGCCTGCTGCCCGGCAAGGCCAGCGTCACCGGCTCGGTGCGCATCGACGGCCGGGAAGTCTGCGATGCGCCGCGCCAGGCACTCGAAAGTGTGCGCGGCGGCCGCGTCGCAATGATCTTCCAGGACCCGTCGAGCTCGCTCAATCCGGTCATCCGCATCGGCCGGCAGATCACCGAGGCGCTGACGCTCCATCGCGGCCTCAAGGGCGAGGCGGCGAAGGCCGAGGCGCTGAGACTGATGGACATGGTCGGCATTCCCGACGCCCGCCGGCGTTTCGATCTCTATTCGCACGAATTCTCCGGCGGCCAGTGCCAACGGCTGATGATCGCCATGGCGCTTGCGGGCCAGCCGGACCTCTTGATCGCCGACGAACCGACCACGGCGCTCGACGCGACGATCCAGGCGCAGATCCTCGACCTGCTGATCCAACTTCGCGCCGAGACCGGCATGGCCACCGTCTTCATCAGCCACGACCTCGGCGCCGTCTCCCAGGTCTGCGACCGCGTCTGCGTCATGTATGCCGGACGGATCGTCGAGCAGGGCTCGATCGAACAGCTGTTTTCCGAACCCCGCCATCCCTATACCCGCGGCCTGTTCGACGCGATCCCGCGCATCGACGGCCCGCGCAACCGGCTGGTCCCGATCCCCGGCACGGTGCCCAATCCGAAGACCATGCCCTTCGGCTGTGCCTTCGAACCGCGCTGCGCCCATGCTTGCAAGGACTGTAGCCAGGAACGGCCGGCGCTTTCGCCGATGGACGACGGCCGCAGGCTCGCCTGCTTCAGCCCCGTTCCGGCCGCCCGCTCGCACTCCGTCAAGACGATGATCCTGGAAGGCGCGTAAGTGACTACTCCCCTCATCACCGCCGAGAACCTCACCCGTATCTACCAGCTGCGGCGCGGCCTGTTGGGCAAGCCGACGCCGGTGCGCGCCGTCGATGGCGTCTCCTTAAGCGTCATGCCGGGCGAGGCGCTCGGCATCGTCGGCGAGTCCGGCTCCGGCAAGTCGACGCTCGGGCGCGTGCTGCTCGGCATCGACCCGGCGCAATCGGGCAAAGTCACCTTCGACGGCCAGCCGATGCCGGAGTTCGGCACGGCCGAGTGGAGGGCCCTGCGCGCCCGGATGCAGCTCGTCTATCAGGATCCGCTCGCAGCCCTTGATCGCCGTCTCACCATCGCCACGCAGATCGGCGAACCTCTGGAGATCCACGATCTCCTGCCGAAGGACGAACGCCCGGCGCGCGTCGAGGCCCTGATGGCCGCCGTCGGCCTTCGCCGCGATCAGGCCGATCGCTATCCGCACGAACTCTCCGGCGGCCAGCGCCAGCGCGCCGTGATTGCCCGCGCGCTCGCCACCCGGCCGAAGCTCCTCGTCTGCGACGAACCGGTCTCGGCGCTCGACGTGTCGATCCAGGCGCAGGTGGTCAACATGCTGCGCGACCTGCAGGAGGACAACGGCATCGCCATGGTCTTCATCAGCCATGACCTGAAGGTGGTGCGCAACATCGCCGACCGGGTGGCGGTCATGTATCTCGGCCGGATCGTCGAGGAGGCTTCCTCGGACGTGATTTTCGCCTCGCCGCAGCATCCCTATACCCGGGCGCTGGTTTCCAGCGTGCCGGTTCCGGGCAAGCCGCTCACGGGGCGCATGATCCTGCAGGGCGAACCGCCGAACCCGGCCAATCGTCCATCCGGCTGCGCCTTCCATCCCCGCTGTCCGCTGGCGACCGAACTGTGCCGCACCACGGTGCCGGTGCTTCGGACCATCGGCGCCGGACGCACCGCCGCCTGCCATCTCGTCGAAGGCGCCGACGCGCCGATCGCCGCCTGAGGAGACGACGATGATCCGCTTTGTCCTCATCCGCCTGCTGCGGGCCTTCGTCACCATCCTCGCCGTCGTCACCTTCGCCTTCGTCGTGCTGCGCATGTCGGGCGACCCGGCGCAGGTCATGCTCGGCCCCGACGTGCCGCAGGAGGCCGTCGACGCCTTCCGCCGCGCCTGGGGTCTCGATCAGCCGCTGTGGATCCAGTACCTCGCTTATATCCAGTCAATCTTCACCGGCGATTTCGGCGTGTCGATGCGTGACAAGGCGTCGGCCCTGCAGCTGGTGTTGGAACGCATTCCGGCGACGCTGCAGCTGACCATTCCAGCGCTCGTGCTGAAATTGCTGATCGGCATACCGGCCGGGGTTTATGCGGCGCTTCACCGCCAGAGCATCATCGACCGCGGCGTGATCATGCTCTCCATCCTCGGCTTCACCATTCCCTCCTTCGTCATGGGACTGCTTTTGGTGCTCACCTTCTCGGTCATTCTCGGCGTCCTGCCGTCGGGGGGGCAGGACACCTGGATGCACGGCATCCTGCCGACGATCACCATGAGCATCGGCGGCATCGGCATCCTCGCGCGCTTCTCGCGCAGCGCCATGATCGAGGTGATGGGCCAGCCCTATATCCGCACCGCCTCGGCCAAGGGCCTGAAATGGCCGGACGTGGTGTGGAGCCATGCGCTGCCGAACGCCGCCGTGCCGATCGTCACCATCGTTGGCTTCATGGTCGGCTCGCTGATCGCCGGCGCCGTCGTCGTGGAGTCGATCTTCTCCTGGCCGGGCATCGGCCGGCTGCTGGTCGTCTCGGTCGCCAACCGCGATCTCGCGGTCGTCCAGTGCATCCTTCTCCTGATCGCCGCGACCATGGTGATCTCCAACCTTGTCGTCGACCTGCTCTACGGCTGGCTCGACCCGCGCCTGCGCAGCCAGGCGGCGCACTAGGAGGACCCGACATGACTTCGGCAGACATTACTGAAATTCGGTCGGGCAAGGTCCGCAGGCAAGGCCTCTTCGCCGTGCTTCGCCGCAATGTGCCGCTGTCGATCGGGCTCGGCATCCTATGGCTCGCCGCCATGGTGCTGGTCGCGCTCTTTGCCGACCAGTTGCGCCCCTATGGCATCACGGCGATGGACCTGACCAACCGCCTCGCAGCGCCAGGCAATGCCAAGCACTGGCTCGGCACCGACGAGCTCGGCCGCGACGTTCTCGCTCGCCTCATCCAGTCGGTGCGCGTGTCGCTGGTGATCGCCTTCAGCGCCACCATCATCTCGGCGGTGTTCGGCACGGCGCTCGGCTTTGCCGCGGCCAAGTTCCGTGGCTGGGTCGAACATCTGGTGCTCGTGCTCGCCGACTTCCAGGCAGCACTTCCCTTCCTGATCATGTCGCTCGCCGTTCTCGCCTTCTTCGGCTCGTCGATGATGCTGATCGTTTGCCTCATGGGCTTCTACGGTTGGGAGCGCTATGCCCGCATCGCCCGGGGCCTGGCGATCTCGGCAAGCGCACAAGGCTATGCCTCGGCCGTCGTCCAGCTCGGGGCGACGCCTTTCCGGGTCTATTTCCGCCACATCCTGCCGAATGTCGCCTCGACGCTGATCGTCTCAATGACGCTGACCTTTCCTGAGATCATTCTCATGGAAAGCGGCCTTTCCTTCCTCGGGCTTGGCGTACAGCCGCCCGAAACCAGCCTCGGCAACATGGTCGGCTTCGGCCGCGAATATCTCACCCGTGCACCGTGGATCATGCTCGCACCCGCCGTCGTCATCATGCTGACGACGCTGTCGATCTCGCTCGTCGGCGACTGGCTGCGCGACAAGCTCGATCCGACCGTGCGCTGACCTTTACCGATAACCCGATCCACGAGGACCGAAACCATGACCTTCATCACCGGCCATCGCGGCGCCCGCAATCTCTGGCCCGAAAACTCGCTGCAAGGCTTCCGCAACGTGCTGGCGCTGGGTGTCGATGCCGTCGAGTTCGACGTTCATCTGACCGATGCCGGCGAACTCGTCGTCATCCACGATGCGACGCTCGAGCGCACCACCGAAGGCCAAGGCCCGGTGCGCGCGCTTTCGCCTGACGCCCGCCGCGCCACCAGGCTCAAGGGCAGCGACGAGGCCATTCCGACGCTCGGCGAGGTGCTTGACGTGCTCGGCACAGCAGAAGGCCTGCCGCTGCATGTCGAACTGAAAAGCGACGAGACCGGCAAGCCCTATCCGGGCATCGTTGAAAAAGTCGCCGCCGAGCTTATCGCCCGCGGTCTCGACCAGCGCAGCTATCTCACCTCGTTCGACGTGTCCGTCCTCGAAGACTGCCGCCGCATCGCGCCCGGCATCAAGCGCCTCGTCTCGGTCAACGCCGCCTGGGCGGACAAACAGGGCGGGCTTGGCCGCTTCATCGACGCGGTCGACGCGCTGGTCGAGATCGTCGCGATCCATCACGAGCTGATGGAAGCCGAATGGGCGCTGATCACCGACCGCCTGCCGCTTGATCGCCTGTGTGTCTGGACGCTCAACGACGAGGCGCTGATCGCCCCCTGGCTGGAGCGCGGCATCGGCCACCTGACCTCCGACAGCCCTGACCTCGCCTTGACCCTGCGCGGCCAGATTTCCGCTGCCGCCTGAAACTTAACTCGATACTCAATCCAGGAGTGATAACATGAGCAATATTATCGGAACCGGCTTCAACGCCGCCTCGAACAACGGCGAAATTCAAAGCCTCGGGGAGGACCTTCGGGCGCTTGCCGACATCGGGGTCGACACCGTCGAACTGGGCGTCACCACCCTCGACCTGATCGCCGGTGGCCGCATCATCAAGGACCGCGCCGAGCGTCTCGTTGCCCTCACCAAGCAGTTCGACTTCCGGTACACGGTGCACGGTCTCGTTTCTTCCAACTTCATGGACCCGGCGACCTGCCGCTACCAGATCGACGCCGCGAAAGCGCTCATCGAGATCTGCGACCGCATCGACGCCCGCATCCTCGTCCAGCACGGCGGCTGCCTGCGCGCCGACCAGATCTTCGACCGCGCCGCAGCCGATCTGCGCGAGCGCGAGGCCCTGCTCGAACTCGCCGAATTCGCCAAGCCCTATGGCGTTCGCATCGCGCTGGAAAACATCTTCACCACCGAGCCCGGCCAGTATCGCCAGACGCCGGCAGAGGTCGCCGAGACCGTCAAGGCGGTCAATCACGCCAATGTCGTTGCGCTCATCGACTTCAGCCACGCCTATATCGAGTCCACCTATCGCGGCCTCAATTTCCGCGACCAGATTGCCGCCATGGCGCCGGTTGCCGGCCACCTGCACCTGCATGACAGCTTTGGCCGCCCGCAGGGCTTCTACAAGGGTTACCACCTGCAGGAAAACACCGCGATGGGCATCGGCGACCTGCACATGCCGCTCGGCTGGGGTGACATCGAGTGGGAGAGCATCTTCAGCGAACTCGACTTCCTGCCCGGCACCGTCGCCATGATGGAAATCGGCGCCCGTTACCGTGCCGAACAGCCGGAAAGCCTGGAACGCGCTCGTAAGCTGATGGCGCTCAACGACCGCGGCCAGGCGGTCGCCGAATTGGTGGCGGCGCGAGCTTGACAATCCGGGTTCCCCTGCATCCTGTCAGACGGGATGCAGGGAACATCGATGCCGTGGCCATACGGTTTCAGGTCTTTGCCTCGAAACCAGCGTCGTTCTTGGTTGCGTCATCCCGCCTTTGCTGCCCGGGCTTCGGCGATCGCCTCCTTCAGGCCCTTTTCGTCGAGGACGCCGCCGAAGGTCGTGCGTCCGATGACAAATGACGGCGTGCCGACGAAATTGAAGGCCAGCGCCTGGTTGTAGTTGCGATCGAGCAGGCCGGAGATCTTGCTCGTGTGCTTGTTCACCGAGGCGGCGATCTCTGTCATCGACAGGCCGGCGCCTGTCAGAACCTTTTCGACCTCGTCATTCGTGAGCTTGCCGACCGTCTTCATCAGCGCTTCCATCGCAACCTCGTATTTGCCAATCTGTGCAGCGCCCAGAACGGCCTGTGCGGCGAAGATCGACGCATCGCCGAAGACCGGCCAATCTTTCATCACCAGACGGACGTTGCCGTCTTCCTTGATCACCTTCTCGACCGTGGGGTGGATCTTCTTGCAATACGGGCATTGATAATCGAAGAATTCCACCACGGTGACGTCGCCTTTGGAGTTCCCGAGAGCCGGCGCATCAGGGTCGAAGAAGACGGTTCTCTCGGTGATTTCCTGGCTGAGGGCAATGCCGGGAGCTAGCGTCACGAAGGCGCCAGCGGCAGCGGCGGCGGTGAGCAGGTTTCTGCGGGTGATCATCTCATATTTCTCCTTTTCCTGATTCTTCCGGGCCAAGCACCACGACCTTCGATCCTTTCGGAACGCGGCGGTGCAGGTCGATGATGTCGTGGTTGAGTAGGCGGATGCAGCCGGACGAAACCGACTTGCCGATCGACCACGGCTCGTTGGTGCCGTGGATGCGGTAGAGCGTGTCTCTGCCGTCCTGATAGAGATAGAGGGCGCGGGCACCGAGAGGGTTCTTGACGCCGCCCGGCAATCCGGCCGCCAGGGGAGCGTAGCGTTCCGGATCCCGCTTGATCATGCTCTGGGTCGGGACCCAGCCGGGCCACTGCGCCTTGCGCGCGATATCGGCCTCTCCCTTGAATTCGATGCCGGCCTTCGCGACGCCGACGCCATAACGCATCGCCTTGCCATTCTCCATGACGAGGTAGAGAAAGCGTGCGTAGGGGTCGACGACGATGGTCCCGGGCGGATAGCCTGTCTTGTAGTCCACCACCTGGCGGACGTTCTTCGGATCCATTTTCGAGACGTCGATACCGGGCACCGTCTCCTCGCCATCCTGCATGGGCGCATACATGCTGGCGATGCTTCCAGCCACCTTCGGCGTTTCGATTTTCGGGCGCACCGGATCTGTCTGCGAGCAGGCGGATATGCCTGCGGCGAGCAGCAAGAGGGCCCCGAGCCGCAACCCCGATCGTGTCAGGGTGGCATTGGCAGGTGTCATTGCAAGTTTCCTTCTCGGTCTGTCAGTCGTTCAATTTGCTGGATGAGAACCTCGCGAGAGATTTCGCCGAGATGGGAGGCCATCACGGTTCCGTCTTCTGCGAGAAAGAGTGTGGCGGGCAGTCCGACCGCGCTGTAATGGCGGCTGAGCGTCATCTGCGGGTCTAGAACGACCTCGCGGAGCGTCGGGCGCTGGCCCCGGAGATACCTGTCCACCTGCGCCGACTGCTCCCCCTGATTGGCGAAGAGGAAATCGACGCCTGTCGCCCCGTCGGCAATCTCCGCCATCATCGGCAGTTCGCGCCGGCATGGCGGGCACCATGTGGCCCAGAGGTTGAGAACGATCGGCCGGCCTCCGCCGCCGATTGCGACCTGATCTCCCTTGAGGCTCGGCAAGCTGACATCAAGGGGTGGAACATGCGTCCGGGAAAACGTCAGGAAGGCGGTCACCCCCGTGATCGTCACCCCTGCAACGACACCTGCCGCCCCCCAGGCAAAGAGCCGTCGGTCCCGGACGAACAGAATAACCATCATCGTGACAACGGCCGCGGCTCCTCCGGCCCAGGAAAAGCCGCCCTGCCAAAGGGCGAAGATCCGCCATGGTTCGGAGAGGAAACCGTCCAGGTGCTGAAGCACATGTACCGCCCGCGCGCCGGCCACGCCGGAAAAGGCGGTCCATGTCGACCAGCGGGCGAGTTTGTCGTCCACGCGCCAGGCGAGAAAAGACGTCAAAGCGAGAAAGGCGACCAGACCGGCGATGGCGGCGAGCCGTTCGGCATCGAAGGCGAGAGGTCCGATGGCGACGGCATTCATGGCGCGCGCTCGCTGATTGCCCCTGCCGAGGCGACAACCGCCTCTGAGGGAATTTCGCCGACGAGACGCGTCGAGGGCATTTCACGGAGGTCTTTCGAAAGGAACAGCATTGTCGGTGGCCCGACGACCTGCAGCTCGTTCATCAGCGATCGCTTCTCGTCCGTGAGGTCCGTCAGGTCGACGGAGACGAGACGGACATCGCGCAGGGCGTTCGCAACCGCGGGCGTCGGAAGGACGGATCGCTCGATCGCCCTGCATGTGACGCACCATTCGGCCGTGAAGTAGACGAGCGCCGGCCTCGCACGAGCATCGGCGGTTTGCGTGAGGAGCGATGACAGTTCGGTGGAAGAACCGACCTCCTGAAAGGAAGCCTTGCTGATCTCGTTCGGTTTGGACGAGGCTTCGGCTGGTCTCGTCGTAAACGCCGCCAATGGATTGAGAGGATCCGTCGAACCTGACGCGGCGCCGACGGTAAGCAGGAGCCCATAGAACCCGGCGAGAATGCCTGCAGCCTTGGCAAGACGAGGACCGCTGCCGGCATCGGGCGCCAGTTGGTCCAAGGTTCCGATGAAGACCGCGAAGGTGACGAGCAGCGCCGACCACAGCGCCAGTCCGATCCCGGGCGACAGCAGGCGGTCGACGAACCAGAGTGAGGTCCCAAGAAAGATGAACCCGAAGATTTGGCGGATGCGCTCCATCCATCGCCCTGCGCGTGGCAGCAGGCCCGGGCCGAAAGTTCCCATGAGGATCAGCGGAACTCCCTTTCCGATTCCAAGCGCAAAGAGAGAAGCGGCTCCGAGCGCCACGTTGCCGGTCTGGGCGATATAGAGGAGGGCGCCGGCAAGCGGTGCGGTTACACACGGCCCGATGACGAGAGCGGAGGAGAACCCGAGGGCCGCTGACGAGAGGAGGGAACTCCTGCCCGTGCGCCGTTGTCCGAATGCGCTTCTTATGGACGCCGGAAGCTGAAGCTCGAACAGTCCGAAGCTCGACAATGCGAGCGCCACGAAGAGGGCGGCCAGCAGAATGGTTGCGCTCGTCGATTGGAGCGCGGCCTGAAAGTTCTGACCCGACCATGCCGCCGCCACGCCGAGGAGACTGAAGGCCGCGGCAAGTGCGAGGACATAGCTTGACGACAGTGCAAAACCGCGGCCGGCTGAGAGCCTCTCACCCTCGCGCGCGAGCGTGGCGGCGAGGATCGGATACATGGGAAAGACGCACGGGGTGAAGGCGAGGAGGACGCCGAAACCGAGGAACCCGGCAAGAAGCAGAAGAATGCCACCCCGGTCGAGGAGGGCTCCGACCATGCCGCCGGCCGGAGCCTCGGCCACGCGGATACTTGTCCCGGTCGGTGGGGATGGCGGAAGATCGGGCGCTGGCTGAATAACAGCCGTCGATTGCGGTGCCGGTGTTGCCAATCCTCCAGCCGGTTCGCTGGTCGAGGCTGAGACCGGAAGCGCCGACGGGTCCAGCTCGACGGTGGTCGGAGGATAGCAGAGACCTCCGTCCTGACAGCCCTGATACGTCACCTTCAACGTGCCGGCTGGAGGCTCGACGATGGTTGCGGTGGCCTTTCCGTAATAGACCTCGGTGCTTCCGAAGCCCGGATCATCCTTGATAACGCCCGATGGCGTTTCCACCTGAGGCGACGGGCCGTCGGCTGTGACGGTCAGGTATTCGCGATAGAGATAATAGCCGTCCTCGATTTGCCAGTTGAGTACGACGTCGCCACGGTCACGATGTGCACTGAGCTGGAAGGCCCGGTCCATGGGCAGGGGTGCCCCCACGGGACTTGCGAGCGCGGCCGTGACGAATGCGATGAGAAAACATGAAACCGACAGAAGAACGCGCAAACAATCTGCTCCGTTGCTGATGTGCGGAGGCGGTCTCCCCCGCGAACCTTAAGGCAGCCTTAAGGTCGGCGGTGCACGGACGCCGGAGAACGAGAACGAGGATCGAATGCGCCTGCTGGTCGTTGAAGATGACGAAATCCTGCTGGATGGGCTCAAGGTGGGCCTGCATCTGTGCGGCTTCACCGTCGATGCGGTGACCACGGTTGCCGATGCCGACGCCGCCGTCGCCGCCGACACGTTTGATGCGGTGATCCTCGACCTGATGCTTCCGGACGGCTCGGGGCTGGATGTCCTTTCAACGATGCGTGCCGCGAAGGATCGCACGCCCGTCCTTCTCCTGACCGCAAAAGACGAGGTGAGTGATCGGATTGCCGGATTGGACGCGGGCGCCGACGACTATCTCGGCAAGCCGTTCGATCTCGATGAGGTGGCGGCAAGGCTGCGGGCGATCGTTCGTCGCGGCCAGGGGAGAGCGGAAAGTATCCTTTCCTGGAACGGTGTGGCGCTCGATCCGGCACGAATGATCGCCACGAGGGAGGGCACGAGCATCTCGCTCTCCCGTCGCGAGTTCGTCATCCTTCAGGCGCTCATGGAGGCGCCGGGTGTGATCCAGTCGAAGTCGCTGCTGGAGCAGAAACTCTATGGCTGGCAGGAAGACGTGGAGAGCAACACGATTGAGGTCCACGTGCACAAGCTACGGTCCAAGCTGGGCGCAGGCTTCATAGAAACCGTCCGGGGTGCCGGGTATCGACTGAGGGCGATCTGATGAACTCGATGCGGATCCGGCTGTTCACCATATTGCTTGCGACCACCAGCGCCGTCTGGCTCTTTGCCGCGGTCTGGATCTATGCCAGCACCCAGGCCGAGGTCGAGCGGGTGCTCGACGCCCGGCTGATGGAGGCGGCCCGGATGGTGAGTTCGCTCATCTCCGACCACAGGGTCGATGCCGCCGCAGCTGTGGGTGTTGCCACGGAAAAGCCGATTCCGGCGCCATTCGAAAAGGCGGGTGGCAATTACAGTCGCCAACTGTCCTGCCAAATCTGGTCACTCGAGGGTAGTCTCGTCAGCCGATCCGAAAGTGCCCCCGAGACCTCGTTGGCCGATCACACCAGCGGCTTCAAGGAGACCGAAATCGACGGACAGCGATGGCGCGTATACGCGGTGGTGAACCCGGCACTCGGTGTGCGCGTGCTTGTCGGCGACAGTCTGGAGATCCGCGAACGCCTGATCGGCGACGTTATGAAGGGGCTCCTCTTGCCGGGGATTGTCATTCTGCCCGTTCTCGCCTTGCTGATCTGGCTGAGCGTCGGTCGCGGCCTGGCACCGCTCATGCGCGTCGCCGCGGGCTTGTCCGGGCGGTCGGCGACCGAACTGCATCCGATCGACGACAAGGCCGCCCCGAGCGAGATCCGGCCCGTCCTTCATGCCCTGAACAGTCTGTTCGGGCGGGTCGCGGAGGCGCGCGAGCGAGAGCGGAGCTTCACGGCCTATGCCGCGCACGAGCTGAAGACGCCGCTTGCCGGACTGAAGACCCAGGCCCAGATCGCGTTGCGAACAGACGATCCGAAAGTCCAGCGCGATGCCCTTTCCCGAATATCGACGAGCGTCGACCGCACGAGCCGGATGGTTCGCCAGCTTATCGATCTCGCCGCGGTCGATTCTGCGGTGGCGGCGCCTGCGGAAGAAACTATCGATCTCCATTCGCTGTCCAGCGAGATTGCGTCGGATCTCGAGCCTCTCCTGACTGCAAGCGAGGTTCGTGTCGCGCTCGCGTTCGGCGAGCAGGATCGTAGGGGAGCTATGGTAAAGGCGGATCGCACGCTGGTGCGGCTGGCGCTTCGCAACGTTCTCGAGAATGCGATCCAGCATTCGCCGCGGGGGAGAGAGGTTAGCTGCAGAATTTTCGGGAGCGAAGACGCTGCGGTCGTCGAAATCACGGACCAGGGTCGCGGGATATCGGCCTCGGAGGAGGCACGTGTGACGGAACGCTTCTTCAGGGGGGCACGTGCCGCTGGCCACGGTAGCGGTCTCGGGCTCTCGATCGTCCAGATGGCACTTGACCGACTGGGCGGCAATATGGCGTTCGAGAAGACGGCCGAGGGATTCGTCGTCCGGATGAGCTTCCCGTATGATCGGCAGGCGGCCGATGCCGGTTCCGGTCGGCAGGGAACAGCCGGCGAGAATGTCTAGTTGCCCGCCGCGTGCGGAGACATCGCGACGGGCGTCGAAGAGCAGATGGGCCCGGACGACCGCCGGGCACCACCACGCTATCTCGTTAGCGGCCGAGCACGCTGCCGATCGCGTCCGCCGTTGCTTTCACAACCGTATCGGCCTCCTCGCGTGTCAGGCAGAGCGGCGGGGCAAAGCCAAGAATGTCGCCTTCCGGCATGGCGCGACCGATGACGCCGCGTTCGAGGAGAGCTGCCGCGATTTGCGGGCCGACCTTCGCTGCCGGGTCGAAGAACTTTCGGTCGTCGCGGTCCTCGACGAATTCCACGGCAGCCATCAGGCCGTCGCCGCGGACCTCGCCGACATTGCGGTGGTCGCCGACGGCCTTCTGCAATTCGGCACGGAAATAGGCGCCGGTCGAACCGGCATTTTCCACAAGGTCGAGCTCATCGATGAGTTCGAGATTGGCAACACCGGCCGCGGCGCAGATCGGATGCGCCGAATAGGTCCAGCCGTGGCCGATCGGCCCCAGCTCGTCCGAGCCCTTGACCAGCACCTGCCAGACCTTGTCCGACACGATCGTGCCGGAGAGCGGCGCGTAGGCCGAGGTCAGGCCCTTGGCGATGGTGATGAGATCGGGCGTGATGCCGTAATGATCCGAACCGAACATGGTGCCGAGGCGACCGAAGCCGGTGACGACCTCGTCGGCGACGAGCAGGATGTCGTATTTACGAAGAACCGCCTGGATCTTCTGCCAGTAGCCCTTCGGTGGCGGCACGATGCCACCGGTGCCGAGGATCGGCTCACCGATGAAGGCGGCGATCGTGTCAGGGCCTTCCGCGACGATCGTCTCTTCCAGTCTGTCGGCGCAGTATTGCGCAAACTGCTCTTCGCTCATCGAACGGTCGGGACGGCGGAAGTAATAGGGAGCCTCCGTGTGCAGGATCGGCGCACGCGGCAGGTCGAAGGCGTTGTGGAAGAGCCGAAGCCCGGTCAGCGAACCGGTCATCACACCTGAACCGTGATAGCCGCGCCAGCGCGAGATGATCTTTTTCTTCTCGGGGCGTCCGAGGATATTGTTGTAGTACCAGATCAGCTTGATGTTGGTTTCGTTGGCATCCGATCCGGACAGCCCGAAATAGACCCGGCTCATGCTCTGCGGTGCCCGGTCGATGATCATCTTGGCAAGGCGGATCGATGCCTCCGTGCCGTGCCCGACATAGGCGTGATAGTAGGCAAGGTGTTTCGCCTGCTCGGCGATCGCATCGGTGATCTTTTCGCGTCCGTAGCCGACATTGACGCAGTAGAGACCGGCGAAGGCATCGAGGCTCCGCTTGCCGGTCGTGTCGGTAATGTAGACGCCGTTTCCGCCGCCGATGACGCGGGTCGGGGTTTCTCCCCGTGCGTGCATGCCCATGTGGGTAGAGGGGTGGAAGAAGTGATCGCGGTCCCAGGCGGTGAGTTCGTTGCTTCTGTCGAGCATGGTCTTTCCTTTCGTAATCCGGTTCAAGCGGCGGTGTCGATGCAGAGGTATTTGAGCTCGGTGAAGGCCTCCATGCCGTGGCGCGATCCCTCGCGTCCGAGGCCCGACTGTTTCCAGCCTCCGAAAGGGATAGGTCCTCCGGTAATCTTCACCCGGTTGATTGCCACCATGCCGTATTCGAGCATGCGGGCGAGGCGCATCTGGCGCGCTCCGTTCTCTGTGACGACGTAGGCGACGAGGCCGTATTCGGTATTGTTGGCCCGGGCGATCACCTCGTCCTCGGTATCGAAGGCGGTGACCGCGGCCACGGGGCCGAACGTCTCTTCCCGCATGATGAGGGCGTCGTCGGGCACATTGGTCAGCAGCGTCGGCTGGAAGAAGAGTGGCCCTGCGGGGTGACGCTTGCCGCCGACGGCAAGCTTCGCGCCTCGTTTCAATGCGTCGGCGACCTGTTCTTCCACCTTGGCGATTGCGCGTTCATGCATCAGCGGTCCGATATCGGTGTCGGGCTCCAGGCCTGAACCCGTCCTAAGGTGGGCGATCCGCGCGGCAAATGCTGCCTCAAACGTCTTGAGAATGGAGCGCTCGACATAGATGCGGTTGGCGGCGAGGCAGTCCTGTCCGGAGGTCGCAAACTTGGCGGCAATCGCGATGTCGGCCGCCTTTTCCACATCGGCGTCGGCGAAGACGATCAGCGGAGCGTGCCCGCCGAGTTCCATGACGAGGCGCTTCATGGTAGGTGCGCACTGGCCTGCAATGAGTCTGCCGATCTCGGTCGATCCCGTGAAGCTCATGGCGCGGACGCGGGCATCCTGGCTCAGTTGCCCGACGATCGTGGCGGCATCGCCGGTGAGGACGTTGAAGACCCCGGCCGGAAGGCCCGCCCGTTCGCCAAGCTGCGCCAGCGCGAGCGCGGAAAGCGGAGTCTCTGAGGACGGGTGTGCGACGACGGTATTGCCGGCGGCAAGCGCTGCGGCCGCCTTACGGGTGATCATCGCGGACGGGAAGTTCCAGGGAGTGACAATCCCGACGACGCCGAGTGCCTCCCTGCGGACGATCATTTCGGCTCCGGGGAGATGGCTTGTCACGCTTTCTGCGTTGAGCCGCTTGCCCTCCTCGCCATACCATTCGAGGAAGGAGGCGGCATAGTCGATCTCGCCGCGGGATTCAGCGAGTGGCTTACCCTGTTCGAGCGTCATCAGCAGGGCGAGATCGTCCTTGGCGGAATGGATCAGGTCGTGCCATCGGCGCAGGATTGCGGCGCGTGCCTGCGGGAGCATGTCGCGCCAGGGCTTGAAAGCCCTCTCGGCAGTGTCGATGGCCTGCGATACCTGGACTCCGTCGAGTGCTGCGACGAAAGCGAGCGTCGCACCCGTCGAAGGGTCGCGGACTTCCCGCGTCCTGCCGCCTTCGCCGGCGACCCAGCGTCCACCGACATAGGCGAGTTCCCGCAGCAATTGCGGGTCGCTCAGATGTTTCAGAGCGTCGTGAAAGGCTGTGCGCGCAAAGACGGCGGTCATCTCGTATCTCCTCGACTAGGTGCGGGAAGACTGCCACGTTGGGCGCGAGAGATTGTCCAATCAGCTGTGCGTGCAGAGAGACTTTGACCAAAGTTGCCGGGATCGGAAGAGAGATTGTCTCGGCACAAGAGGCATCCGACGCGGGTGGCGCCTTGGTCGGTCCTGTCGGCCGGCCGATCTCAACCGGCTTGCGGCAAGAGTGCCGCGAGCGGCAGGATCGTCTCGTCTTTCACGGTCTTCGTGACGATGTATGTGAAATAGCGGTCGATGCCGAGCTCGCGCGCAAGCAGATCGTCGACGAGCCGCTGATAGGCATCGATATCGGCGCTCATGCACTTCATGATGTAGTCGACGCCACCGCCGACCGACCAGCAGGCGACGATTTCAGGGACTGTCGCGACCACGCGCTCGAAGCGGTCGAAATCCGTCTGGCGGTGATTGGCGAGCGTGACCTCCATCATGACGTTGGCGACAGGCGCAACCCGACGCACGGCAACGCGTGCGTGATAGCCGGTGACGATACCGGCTTTTTCGAGTTTCCGAAGCCGCATCCAGCAGGGGGTCGGCGACAGGCCGACGCGCTCGGCGAGCGCCAGCTTGGTAATCCGCCCGTCTGCCTGGATCGCCTCGAGGATGCGCAGATCGATCGCGTCGAGTTTCATTCGAGAGTACCTTCCATCGCGCTTCGGTCACGTCAAAATCAGGGAAAAGACATTGGGTGTTCACTTTTGCGTTGTCAATTGAGCTGATTTTCATCACTGTTAAAATCATGACAAATTGGACACCTGACACAACACTCCTGCGCCGCCCTGCCTACCTGTCCCTGGCCGATCAGTTTGCTCGCGCCATCCAGGAGGGAAAGCTTCAGAACGGCGCGCGACTTCCCACCCATCGCAAGCTCGCCGACGACCTGAAGCTCTCGGTTCAGACGGTGAGTCGGGCCTATGACGAACTCATCCGGCGAGGACTGATCTCTGGCGAAATCGGCCGCGGGAGCTTCGTGCAGACCCGCTCGCGCGAACCCGAGCCGCCGTATCTCCCGGAGCGGCTGGGCGAACTGATCGATCTTTCGATCCTCAAGCCGGTCTGCGAACAGATCCATCTCGAAAAGATGCGGCAGGGCTTTGCCTGGCTCGCCGAGAACCTGCCGGCGAGTTCGGCGCTTTCTTTCCGGCCGAACATGGTGTTCCCGCGCCATCGCAACGTCGCGGCCCAGTGGTTGTCGCAGTGTGGACTCGATGTCTCGCCGCTCAATATCAGCCTCACCAATGGTGCGACGTCTGCGATGACGGTGGCGCTGATGAGCGTTGCGCCGCCCGGGTCGACGGTTGCTACAGAGGCCATCAGCCACCATACGCTGGTGCCGCTGTCGAGTTATCTCGGAATTCACCTCCAGGGCCTGCCGATCGACGATGATGGCATGATCCCCGAAGCGCTCGACGAGGCGTGCCGGAAAGGCGTCATTCGCGCGATCTTCCTGCAACCCTCGGTCATAAACCCGACGGCGACGCTGATGAGTGTCGAGCGTCGGGCGGCGCTCGCCGAGGTCGCGCGACGGCACGACCTGGCCATCATCGAAAACGACATCCTCGGTCCGCTGGTGGAGGAGCGCTTGCCGCCGGTCGCGGCACTCGCGCCGGAACGCACCCTTTATGTGACCAGTTTCACGAAGATTACCGTTCCGGGCCTGCGGATTGGCTATCTGGCGGCGCCGGATCGCTACGTTGCCGCCGTCGCCAACCGGCACCTCGTCTCGAACTGGATGGCGACGCCGTCGATCGCCGAAATCGCGACACGCTGGGTGAGCGACGGCACCGCGATGGAACTCGTGAACTGGCAGCGCCGGGCGCTGGCCACTCGCCACGAGATCGCCGAGGAGACATTGGGCAGGCTTCCCCACCGCAGCCATCCGCAGGGCCTGCATGTCTGGTTGCCGCTTCCGGAGGGACATCTGGAGGACGCATTCGTCTCCCAGGCGAGACTGCGCGGCGTTGCGATCGCTCCGGGTGCGTCTTTCCGCACGGCCGACAGCGGTTGGCATCCCGCCGTCCGGATTTCGCTGGGCTCGACGACGGAACAGGAACTGAGGGCCGGTCTCGGCATTATCACATCACTGGCGCTGGGTGATCCGGAGGCGCTGTTGCTCGCGATTTGACTTTGGCGCCCATGATTTGGGCGTCTTCATAATAATTGTCATGAGATTATTATTGCAATTGACATGATTTTAGAGGCGCATCATCGTTAGGTCATCATCTGTCTCAAAGGGAGAGAGACACGAATGCCCGAGCCGATCATCCGCATCGACAATATCGTGAAGAGATACGGTCACCTGACGGTGCTGGACGGGCTGTCGATGGAGGTCATGCCCGGTGAAAAACTCGCGCTGATCGGCCCCTCCGGCTCTGGCAAGACGACGATCCTGCGCATCCTGATGACACTCGAAAGCATCAGCGGCGGCTTCATCCAGGTCGAGGGCGAGCAGCTCTATCACATGGCGAAGGGGGATCACCTCGTTCCCGCTGATGAGCGTCACCTGCATAAGATGCGCGAGAAGACCGGCATGGTCTTCCAGCACTTCAATCTCTTTCCCCACAAATGCGTGCTCGACAACGTAACGCTCGCGCCGATGCTGACGAAGGGCATCGCGCGAGCGGATGCCGAGAGGCGGGCGATGGAGCTTCTCGACATGGTGGGACTGGCCGACAAGGCGAAGAACATGCCCGCCCAGCTGTCCGGCGGACAGAAGCAGCGTGTTGCCATCGCCCGCGCATTGGCACTTTCCCCGAAGATCATGCTGTTCGACGAGGTGACCTCCGCGCTTGATCCCGAGCTCGTCGAGGAGGTGCTGAACGTCATGCGCAAGCTCGGCGAGGAGACCGACATGACAATGTTGCTCGTGACCCACGAGATGGGCTTTGCCCATGATTTTGCCGATCGGGTGCTCTTCTTCGACCGCGGCAAGATCGTCGAGGAGGGCAAGCCCGAGGACATCTTCCAGCACCCGACCCAGGAACGCACCCAGGCCTTCCTGCGCAAGATCATCGCGGCCGGGCATCGCGTCTGAGCACCAACTCAGTGCCTGCCTGACGCATGACCACCAAGACAACAACAGAGGAGACGGGAACAATGAAACTGAGAGACTGGATTTCTGTCGCGGCAGGCGCAACCGCCTTGATGGCAATGGCGGCGGCAATGCCCGCGACAGCAGACGAAAACAAGCTGGAGGAACTTAAAGCCCAGGGCTTCGCGCGCATTGCGATCGCCAATGAGCCACCATTCACGGCCGTCGGTGCCGACGGCAAGGTTTCCGGTGCTGCACCCGACGTCGCCCGTGAAGTCTTCAAGCGCCTCGGCGTTGCCGACGTCGTCGCATCGATCTCCGAATATGGTGCAATGATCCCGGGCCTGCAGGCCGGGCGTCATGATGCCATCACCGCCGGGCTCTTCATGAAGCCGGAGCGCTGCTCGGCTGTTGCCTATTCCGAGCCGATCCTGTGCGACGCGGAGGCCTTCGCCCTTAAGAAGGGTAATCCGCTGGGCTTGAAGAGCTACAAGGATATTGCCGACAATCCCGATGCGAAGATCGGCACACCTGGCGGTGGCACCGAGGAAAAACTGGCGCTCGACGCCGGCGTACCGCGTGATCGCGTTATCGTCGTGCCCGACGGGCAAAGTGGTCTCAAGATGCTCCAGGATGGCCGCATCGACGTCTATTCGCTGCCGGTTCTCTCCATCCATAGCCTGATCGAGAAGGCCAACGATCCGACGCTTGAAGTCGTGGCGCCCGTCGAAGGTGCGCCGGTCTATTGCGATGGCGCAGCCTTCAGGAAGGGCGACGAGGCCCTGCGGGATGCCTTCGACGTCGAGCTCGCGAAGATCAAGGAATCGGGTGAGTTCGCGAAGATCATCGAGCCCTACGGCTTTTCGGCGAAGGCGGCGATGTCGACGTCGCGCGAGAAGCTCTGCGCAGCCAAGTAGGCCGGCGCTTCCTTGCATCGTCAGCCTTCTCTCCGCTCCGCCGGAGGGGAGGCGCTGGACGCCGCCGACAGCCAACCGAATTCCACGGGAACGTTTGAACAATGATCGACTGGTCCGGTTACATCGGATTGATCCTCGAAGGCGCATGGGTGACGGTGCAACTGACCCTCATGGGTTCGGCACTCGCCCTCGTGGCGGCCTTTGCGGCCGGGCTTGGGCGAGTCAGCCGTTTCATGGCCGTGCGCGCACTCGCCACGACTTATATCGAGTTCTTCCGCGGCACCTCGATCTTCGTCCAGCTCTTCTGGGCCTATTTCGTGCTGCCGTTCGCCGGCATCACGCTCACGCCGCTTCAGGCAGGCGTGCTGGCGCTCGGACTCAATGTCGGTGCCTACGGGGCCGAGGTCGTGCGCGGCGCGGTCAAGGCGATCGGACGCGAGCAGCGGGAGGCCTGTATCGCGCTCAATCTCACGCGTCGCCAGGCGATGCGGCACGTGATCCTGCCGCAGGCCTTGCCGCTGATGCTACCGACCTTCGGCAACAACGCGATCGAACTGTTGAAAGGGACCGCCGTCGTCTCGCTGATCTCGCTGACCGACATGACGTTCCAGGCTCAGGTGGTGAGGGCACAGACCGGCAGCACGCTGATCCCGTTCGCGACCATCCTGGTGCTCTACTTCTTCATGGCTTCGGTCATTTCGTTCGGCATGCGCTGGCTCGAACGGCGCGCCAGCCGCGGTCTCGATGGTGTGAGGGTCTGACCATGGAATGGGATTGGGAATTCGTCCGCCAGATCATGCCGACGCTTCTCGAGGGTGCCAAAATCACCATCCTTGCGACCGTCCTCGGTGCAGCCGTGGCTGCGGTGCTCGGGCTCGCCTTCGCGGTGATCCGGATGGCCGCCCCAGTGCCGATTGCGCGCACCACCAGTTTTGCCGTCGAGTTCATTCGCGGTACGCCGCTGCTCGTGCAGCTCTATTTCATCTTCTATGTGCTGCCGGACATCGGCATACGCCTGCCGGCGTTGCTTGCCGGCGTCATCGGCCTTGGCATCCACTATGGTACTTATGCCGCGGAGGTCTATCGGGCGGGCATCGAGAATGTTCCGCGCGGCCAGTGGGAGGCGGCCAGGGCGACGAACCTGACGGAACGCCAGACGTGGATCCACGTGATCCTGCCGCAGGCGATACCGCCAATGATCCCGGCGCTCGCGAACTACCTGATCGCCATGTTCAAGGAGACGCCGCTCCTTTCCGCAATCACGGTGCTGGAGCTCATGAACCAGGCCAAGAGCATAGCCAACAGCAACTATCGCTACATCGAACCGATGACTCTCGTTGGCGTCTTCTTCTTAATCATAAGCCTGATCTCGGTCGTCTTCCTCCGCTTTCTGGAAGAGCGCTACGCACGGGTGGAGGAACGTTGATGACGGGCCCGGTTTCAATTTCGCTTGCCACGCGTCCGCCCCGGCTTGATCCGCGACCGCTCGACAAGCGCGTCGGCCTCATCATCCTGGCGACGGATCACACGACAGAGGTGGATTTCCAGCGCCTGGTCGCATCCGACCGCATCGGCGTCTATGTTGCCCGCATTCCCTACGCCAATCCGGTGACGCCGGAGAACCTCAGGGCCATGCAGCCCTCGCTGACGGCGGCGGCAGGTTTGATCCTGCCCGACGAGACGCTCGATGTTGTCATGTATTCCTGCACCTCGGCTTCCGTGGTCATCGGCGACGCCGAGATTGCCGCGGCCGTCAATTCGGCCAAGCCGGGTACGGCCGTGGTCACGCCGACCGCAGCGGCGGTGCGGGGTCTGAAGGCTCTTGGTGCCAGACGGATATCGGTGCTGACCCCTTATACGATCGAGACAAGCCGACCGATGGCGGACTATTTCTCCGCGCTTGGCTTCGAGATCGACCGCTTCACCTGTCTCGGCCTCACCGACGACCGGGAGATGGCGCGCATCGCGCCGTCCGAGATCGTGGCATTCGCGAAGGAGGCGATGGCGCCGGAGTCGGACGCACTCTTCATCTCGTGCACGGCTGTTCGCGCCGCCGGCGTGATCGCCGAAATCGAGGCGGCGATCGGCAAGCCTGCCGTCAGCAGCAATTATGCAACCGCCTGGGCATGCCTGCGTCTTTGTGGCGACGACGAAGCTCGCCCTCAACTCGGCCGGCTGATGGCGTTGTCGCTCGATGGAGCCTGGACATGAATGCCGCTCTTCCCGTGGGCATCGAGGAAATCGAGGCTGCCGCCCGATGCATTGCCGGACGCGTGCTTCACACACCGCTCGTCTTCTCGTCGGCGCTCAGCGAGCGCTGCGGCGTACCGGTCGGTTTGAAGCTCGAGCACCACCAGGCGACCGGCAGCTTCAAGCTGCGCGGCGCGACCAATGCGGTGCTTTCGCTTTCGCACGACGAGCGCGCGCGCGGCGTGGTCGCCGCCTCGACCGGCAATCACGGCAGGGCGCTTGCCCATGCGGCGAAGGCGGAAGGCTCGGTTGCGACGATCTGCATGTCGCACCTCGTGCCGGAGAACAAAATCTCGGAAATCCGCCGCCTCGGCGCCGATGTCAGGATTGTCGGAAAATCTCAGGACGAGGCCCGGGAGCAGGTCGAGCGGCTGGTCGCCGAAAGAGGTCTCGTGATGATTCCGCCCTTCGACCACCCGGCCGTGGTGGCGGGGCAGGGTACATTGGGGCTTGAGCTCGTCGAGCAGATGCCGGACGTGGCGACAGTGCTCGTGCCGCTCTCAGGCGGTGGTCTCGCTGCTGGCGTGGCGGCTGCGGTCAAGGCCCGCAAGCCGACGGCGCGGGTGATCGGGATCACGATGGACCGCGGTGCGGCGATGAAGGTGAGCCTCGACGCCGGAAAACCGATT
This sequence comes from Ciceribacter azotifigens, assembly GCF_048159625.1. Taxonomy (NCBI): domain Bacteria; kingdom Pseudomonadati; phylum Pseudomonadota; class Alphaproteobacteria; order Hyphomicrobiales; family Rhizobiaceae; genus Ciceribacter; species Ciceribacter azotifigens. Next base: position 140,766 of record NZ_JBLQTA010000006.1, read on the forward strand.
CTCGTCGAGGAATATCCAAGTCTCGCGGACTCGCTCGGCGGCGGTATCGGGCTCGACAATCACGTGACCTTCCGCATGTGCAGCGAGCTGCTCGACGATATCGTCCTGCTGACCGAGGCGGAAATCGCCGCCGGGATGCGGCATGCCTATGCGCAGGAACGTGAAATCGTCGAAGGCGCAGGAGCCGTGGGCATTGCGGCAATTCTCGCCGGAAAGATCGAGATCGACGGACCGATCGCTATCATCCTCTCCGGGCGCAATGTCGACATGGGCCTGCATCTGCGGGTGATGAACGGGCAAGACAATCCGTTCCGCAAGGAGGCAGTGGTATGACACGCATGAGGATTCTGACGGAGGCCGAGTTGCGGACGATCGTACCGCTCGACCGCGACGCTGTCGCCTGTGTCGAAAACGCTTTCCATGCGCTTGCAACCAGGGCGGTGGCGATGCCGCCGATCCTTAGGCTCGACATTCCCGAGCACCGCGGCGAGGTCGACGTGAAGACGGCCTACGTGCCCGGCCTCGACAGTTTCGCGATCAAGATCAGCCCCGGCTTCTTCGACAATCCAAAGCTCGGCCTGCCGAGCACCAATGGCATGATGGTGCTGCTGTCGAGCCGAACCGGCCTTGTCGAAGCGCTGCTGCTCGACAACGGCTATCTCACTGACGTGCGGACGGCCGCCGCCGGGGCGGTCGCTGCAAGGCACCTCGCCCGGGAGGATGCGGCCGTGGCAACGATCTTCGGCGCCGGGATGCAGGCAGGGCTGCAGCTCGAAGCCCTGACCCTCGTTCGTCCGATCCGCGAGGCGCGTCTCTGGGCGCGTGACAAGGGGAAGGCCGAAGCTGCCGCACGCGTGCTCACCGAGAGGCTCGCGATTCCGGTGCGCGCGGAGACCGATCCTGAAACGGCGGTCGACGGTGCCGACATCATCGTCACCACCACGCCGTCGGACATCCCGGTTCTAAGAGCAGAATGGCTGCAGCCGGGGCAACACGTCACGGCCATGGGCTCCGACGCGGAACACAAGAACGAACTGGATCCGCGTGCGATCGCCCGGGGTCTTTATGTTGCAGACAGCCTGAAACAGACCCGCCGGCTCGGCGAACTGCATTACGCTATTGCAGCGGGTCTCGTGGCTCCAGAGGCGGAATTTGCCGAGCTCGGCCAGGTGATTGCAGGTCTCAAGCCCGGACGAACGACGGCAGACGACATCACAATTGCCGACCTGACAGGGACCGGCATCCAGGACACCGCCATCGCCACGCTCGCCTTCGCACGGGTGAGTGCCGCAGGTGCGGGGACGACATTCGAAAGCTGAACAACGGCATCGCCTTAAAAGAGGGACGAGACATGACCCAAGCGAGACTGAAATTTTCCCTTGCGGAATACGAGGCGCGGCTGCGCAAGACACGGGAGGCCATGGAGGCTAAGGGCGTCGACCTGCTGATCGTCAGCGATCCGTCCAACATGGCCTGGCTCACGGGTTATGACGGCTGGTCGTTCTACGTCCATCAGGCGGTGATCGTGCCGCCATCCGGCGAGCCGATCTGGTTCGGCCGTGGGCAGGATGCCAACGGTGCGAAGCTGACGGCCTACCTCAAGCACGAGAACATCATCGGCTATCCGGACCACTATGTGCAGTCGACCGAACGGCACCCGATGGACTATCTCTCCGGAATCCTTTCCGACCGGGGTTTCGGTGCGCTCAGGATCGGCGTCGAGATGGACAATTACTGGTTCTCCGCTGCCGCTTTCGCCTCGCTGCAGAAACATCTGCCGAATGCGCGCTTCGTCGACGCGACGGCGCTCGTCAACTGGCAGCGTGCCGTCAAGAGCGAGACGGAGATCAAATATATGCGCAATGCGGCCCGCATCGTCGAGGCGATGCATCAGCGTATCTTCGACAAGATCGAAGTCGGCATGCGCAAGTGTGATCTCGTCGCCGAAATCTATGACGCGGGCACCCGTGGCGTCGACGGCATCGGTGGTGACTATCCGGCGATCGTTCCGCTTCTGCCTTCCGGCGTGGAAGCCTCCGCACCGCACCTGACCTGGGACGACAGGCCGATGAAGGGCGGGGAGGGAACCTTCTTCGAGGTCGCGGGATGTTACAACCGCTACCATGTTCCGCTGTCGCGCACGGTCTTCCTCGGGAAGCCGACGCAAGCTTTTGTCGACGCCGAGAAGGCAACGCTCGAAGGCATGGAGGCGGGGCTTGCAGTCGCCAGACCCGGCAATACCTGCGAGGACATTGCCAACGCCTTCTTCGCCGTTCTGAAGAAGTACGGCATCGTGAAGGACAACCGCACCGGCTATCCGATCGGGCTCTCCTATCCGCCGGATTGGGGCGAGCGCACGATGAGCCTTCGTCCCGGCGACAAGACCGAACTGAGACCCGGCATGACCTTCCATTTCATGACGGGCCTGTGGCTCGAGGACATGGGCTTCGAGACGACCGAGAGCATTCTGATCACCGAGAACGGGGCCGAATGCTTCGCCTCCGTGCCGCGCAAGCTAATGGTCAAGGACTGAGTTCATGGGCATACAGAATTTGCGGCCATCGCCGATCAGCGCCACGGTCGATTTCGACGCGCAAGGGGTGCAGCACGGCTTTCTTCGACTGCCCTACAGCCGGGACGATTCCGCCTGGGGGTCGGTGATGATCCCGGTCACTGTCGTCAAGAACGGGGAAGGGCCGACGGCCCTTCTGACCGGCGGCAACCACGGCGACGAATATGAAGGGCCGGCCGCGCTCTTCGACCTTGCGCGCAGGATCGAGGCGGATGAGGTTCGCGGCAGGGTGATCATCGTTCCGGCGATGAACTATCCCGCTTTCCTCGGCGGCACCCGGACCTCGCCGATCGACAGGGGGAACATGAACCGCAGCTTTCCCGGCAGGCCGGATGGAACCGTCACCGAGAAGATCGCCGACTATTTCCAGCGGGTGCTTCTGCCGCTCGCGGACATCGTGCTCGACTTCCATTCGGGCGGAAAGACGCTGGATTTCCTTCCCTTCTGTGCTGCGCATGTTCTTACCGACAAGGCGCAGGAAGCGAAGGCCTTCGAATACGTCAGGGCGTTTGGCGCGCCCTATTCCATGAAGATGCTGGAGATCGATGCGGTCGGCATGTACGACACCGCCGCCGAGGAAATGGGCAAGGTCTTCGTCACCACAGAGCTCGGGGGCGGCGGCACGGCAACGGCGAGGAGCATCGGTATCGCCAAGGCCGGTGTCGCCAACGTGCTCAAGGCGGCCGGCATTCTGAAAGGAAGCGCCGCACCGGCAGAGACCACCTGGCTCGACATGCCGGACGGTGACTGCTTTTCCTTCGCCGAGGACGGGGGGCTCATAGAGCCGATGTTCGATCTCGGAGACCGGGTTGCTGCCGGCGACCTCGTCGCGCGGATCTACCCGGTCGGCCGGACCGGCGTCGCGCCCTCGGAGATCCGGGCGAAGATGAGCGGCATCCTGTGCGCCCGTCATTTCCCCGGTCTGGTCAAGGCGGGCGATTGCGTTTCGGTCATTGCGGTCGTGGTCGACTGATCTGGCCGAAGTCGGGACTGGCCAGCCGCATCGAAGTGCGGCTGGTGGGCCGATCAGATCGCGTTCTCGAGGCGTAGCCCCGCTTCACTGAACAGATGAATCGGGGCACCCGCGAAGGAGAGGTCGATCGTTGCGCCCGGCGCGAGGTCGTGCTGGCCGGGGGCGACGACGAGGACTTTCTGGCCCGCGAGATCGGCATGCAGCACCGTTTCGGCGCCGAGCGCCTCGACGAGCGTCAGTCTTGCGGAGAGATTGCTCTCGCCGCGGCCGAGCGTGATGTGTTGCGGTCGCATGCCGACCGTCACGCGAGCCCCCGGCATCGCGGACGTGCCGGCCGAGGGCAGTTCCAGTTGCTGACCGCCGGCGAGGGAAATGACAGTCCGCCCGGGACCGGCCGCTTCGATGGTGCCGTCGAGGAAGTTCATGTGCGGTGAACCGATGAAGCCGGCGACGAAGCGGTTTGCGGGGCGATTGTAGAGTTCGAGCGGCGTGCCGACCTGCTCGATGCGCCCGGCGCGAAGCACGACGATACGGTCCGCGAGCGTCATCGCCTCGACCTGATCATGCGTCACGTAGATCATCGTTGCCGCAAGACGCCTGTGGAGCGCCGCAAGCTCGGCGCGGGTGGAGCCGCGCAGCTCGGCATCGAGGTTCGACAGCGGCTCGTCGAGCAGGAAGGCGACGGGACGCCGGACGATCGCGCGGCCGATGGCGACACGCTGGCGCTGGCCGCCGGAAAGCTGGCCCGGTCGGCGATCCAGATAGGCTTCGATTTCGAGCATCCGCGCCGCTTCGGCTATGCGTTCGGCGACCTCGGCCTTCGGCATGCGGGTGTTTTCCAGCCCGAAGGCGAGGTTTTGCCGCACGCTCATGTGCGGATAGAGCGCATAGGACTGGAAGACCATGGCAAGGCCCCGATCGGCGGCGGGTACCTTGGTGACGACCTTGCCGTCGATTGCAATCTCACCGCTCGACGGCCGGTCGAGACCGGCGATCATGCGCAGGAGGGTCGACTTCCCGCAGCCCGAGGGACCGACGAAGACGACGAACTCGCCGTCTTCGATCTCCAGGTTGATGTCGTGGATCACGTCGACTGCGCCGAAGGACTTCTTCACGTTGGTGAGCCTGATATGCCCCATGGAGCTCCCCTATTTCAGTCCGGTTCCGGCGATGCCGGTGGTTATGAAGCGCTGCAGGAAGATGAAGACCAGCACGACCGGGATCATGGTCACGACGGTCATGGCGAGGATGAAGTGCCATTGCACATTCAGCTCGCCCGAATAGATGCTGAGGCCCACCTGGAGGGTGTAGAGTTCCTTGCGCGAGAGCACGATCAGCGGCCACAGGAAGTCGTTCCAGCGCCAGACGACGGAGAAGATCGCAAGTACCGCGAGTGCGGGTGCTGTCAGCGGCAGGATGATGCGCCAGTAGATTTGCCATTCCGACGCCTTGTCCATCCGCGCCGCGTCGACCAGTTCATCGGGGATGGTCAGCATGTACTGGCGCAGGATGAAGACGCCCGTCGGGGTGGCGACGGTCGGCAGGATCACGCCCCAAAGGCTGTTGAACAGGCCGAGTGCAGAAACGATCGAATAGAGCGGCACCATGATGACCGATAGCGGGACCATCAGGGTTGCGAGAATGAGAAGCATGGCGAGCGCCCGGCCGCGGAATTCGTATTTGCTCAGCGCGAAGGCGGCCATGGAGTTGACCACGAGCGTGATCAGCGTCGCCGTCACCGTCACAAAGACGGAATTCCAGAGATAGCGGACGAAGTCGAAATGGGTGAAGGGCTCGGTGTAGTTCGTCGTGGCAAACGACATTTCCCGCACGGGGCGACGCTTGGCGATGTTGACCTTGATGATCTCGCCGGGCTTTGCGGGATCGACCATCTGGCTGACGATGCCGATGCGCCGCACTTCGGCGAGCACCGCCGTGCTGCCGTCCTCGAGCGTCGCCTCGTAGAGGTCGAGCGGCTTGTCGTAACCCTCGACCGTCGCCTTCTGGGTGATGTAGGGCAGGATGGTCGGCGGGAACTCGGCCAGGGCCGCGGGCGACTTGAAGGACGATCCGACCAGCCAAACGGCCGGGCCGAACATGATGATGAGCCCGCCGATGAGCCAGACCCAGGTGACCACGTCTGTCCAGTGCCAGCCCTTGCCGCCTCTCCGGCGCGTGAGGAAACCAATGATCCCGCTCATTTCCGAGCTCCCTTCTTCTCGCCGGAGCGACCGAGCCCGAGCTGGACGAGTGTGAGGACCACGAGCACGGCGCCCATCAGGATCGAGGCGGCGGCGGCTAAGCCGGGATTGCGCAGTTGTGCGGCAAAGCCGGTCTCGTAGATGTATTGCGTGAGATAGAGCGTGCTCGTCCCCGGCCCGCCGCCGGTCAGCACGTAGACCTCGTCGAAGATCTGTACCGCGCGAATGAGCACGAGCACCACGACGACGAGAAGGTTCGGCATGAGGAGCGGCAGGGTGATGCGCCTGAAGGCGCGTGCCGGTCGGGTGCCGTCCATTTCCGCGGCCTCGTAGAGGTCTTTCGGGATCGCCTGCAGGCCTGCGAGCAGGATCAGAGTGTAGAAGCCCATATGCGCCCAGATCGACACGCCGATGGTGGCCGCGAAGGCCCAGTTGCGGTCGTTGAGCCAGACATAGGGATCGAAGCCGAGGCCATAGAGGCCGAAGTTGAGAAGGCCCTGGCGCTGGAGGATCCATTTCCAGATCAACCCGACGACGACCGGCGAGAGGAGGACGGGGAAGAAGAAGACGGCCCGCCAGAAACTGCGCGCGGCAAGGTCGCGGTTGAGGATCAGCGCCGTCACGAGCGAAACCAGGATCATGAGCGAGACCTGGAGGACGACGAACGAAGCGGTGTTCCGGACCGCCGTCCAGAAGGTGTCTTCGACGCAGCTGCCCGGATCGACGTAACTCCCGCAATCGAAGAGGCGCGCATACTGGTCCGAACCAACGAAGGTGCGGTCGGGCAAGAAGAGGGCCGTCCCGCCCGTCATCGAATAGGCGAAGTTGATGAAGAAGGGCAGCAGGACGAAGATGCCGAAGATCAGCATGTTGGGCATCAGGAAGAAGGCTGCCATGCCACCGGTCCCGGCGACGCGTTGCAGCGCGCGCAACGGCGTGTCGAGAATGCCCATGACGAGGTGGACCGGCGCCGCGACGATCGCGCCCAGGCGGGTTCTACCGGTATCGTGCGTTCTCATGCCTCTCCTCCCAGGCCGGCCGCAGACATCCGCCCGGCGCGGGCGAATGTCCCCTTCGGCGTGCAGCGGCGCAAGCCCCGCCGCGACCGGCGTCGACCGGCCGTGGCAGACGCGCCGACGGCGCCACGACCTTACAGGCCGGAATCCTTCACCTTCGCTGCAATATCCGCGTCGATGCGGGTGAAGGCCTCGTCGACGGACATCTCACCGGCGGCTGCCTGGCTGACGCGCGTGACGAGCGCGCCATAGAAGGTGTCGGACCAGAACCAGCCCGGCAGCTTCTGGGCAAGCTCGGAGAGTGAGCCTGTCGCCGAGACGAAGGTGTTGAGCGCCTCCTTCGCCTGCGCGTCGTCGGTCTTGAAGTCGAGACCCTTGGCGAGCAGCCCCTTATGGGCCGGCAGGAACAGCGTGCGCTCGGAGAATTCCTTCACGATGTCCTCGCGAGCGAGGTAGTCCATGACCTTCGCCACGTCCTTCGGGTTCTTGGTGTACTTGATCGCCACAAGGCCGGCGCCACCCGGCATGCCGGTGCAATTGGCCGGGCCACAGGGGCTGCCGGTCGCAACCCAGTCGAAGTTCGAACCGATCTTGGTCGAGAAATTCGGCACCTGCCAGGAGCCGGAATAGTAATAGACGAGCTGGCCGTTGATGAAGTCGTCGGCGGCCGCGCGGTAGGTGGATCCTGCTGCCGAGACCCAGACGTCCTTGCCCATCGTGCCGTCCCCGATCCAGCCGACGAACTTCGTCAGGAAGTCCTTGGCACCCTGGTCGAGAGGAGCCGGTTTCCCGTCGGCGCCGACATAATTGCCGCCATAGGAAAGGATCGGGCCGGTCAGGCGATGGCCGGAACGGTCGAGTGCCATGGCGAACGGCACCTGCTGGTTTTCAGCCACCTGCTTGGCGGCCTTCGCCCAGTCGTCCCAGGTCGCGTCCTTGCCCGGGATGGCAACGCCCGCCTGATCGAACAGCGTCTTGTTGGCAAAGCCGCCGGTGAGTGTGATCTGGGTCATGAAGCCGGAGATCTGGTTGGAACCGTCCGGCCGCATCCAGTCGGCCTGTGCGCCGAAATTCTCGTCCCAATAAGCCGGATCGGCAACGAGCGGACGGAGGTCGAGCCAGTGCTGGCTCTGCGCCTTCAGGTTCGTTACGCGCGCGATGTCCGGACCGGCGCCCGCTTCGAGCTGGACGGGAAGTTGCTCGCGCACGACGCTGTAGGCGACGTTGTCGAGGATGACGTTGATCCCCGGGTTTTCCTTCATGAAGCGGTCCAGCAAATCCTTCAGGACCTCGCCTTCGACGCCGTCCGAATACCACATGATGCGCACGTCGCCGGCGAGCGCCGACGTGGATGTCAGAAGCCCGACGGCGAGTGCCGCCAGTACGGTTCTTGTCTTCTTCATGGTCGTTCCTCCTCCTCACTCAGCGGGTCTCCCGCCCGCCATGTTCGAAACCCGCCGGCGTCATGCGGGCGGGGCATGCCGGCTAGCGAGCCGGGAGCATCGTCGCCATACCGGCGACGGTGAATGTCTCCGGCACGATGGTACGGCCCTCCGCTTCCGCGGAGCCGTCGGACCGGAAGCGCACGAGACCATATTCCGGGTCATCGATGACAAACGTGCCGTCCGTCTCTTCCCGGACAGTGAGGCCGGCAAAGCGCGCCGCGACGCTTGCGAGATCGGAGGCTTCGCAGACGCGGACGATCCATCGGGTGTTGCGGCCGCGCTGACGCAGTTCGGCATCAGCGGACGGTCCCTCGACGACGCGCTCGAACGGCACGCTGCCGCGCAGGAGCACGGCGCCCCTTCCACTGCGGGCGAGGGCGAGATTGCCCTCGATGCGGCTCTCGTCGAACTCCGCGACAGGGAACCAGGCATGGGTGAAATCCACCTGTTCGTCGACCGTTTGGAAATCGAGGACTGCAAGCCCGCGATACTGATGGACGCGAGGGACGGCGCCGCAGCCGCCCCAGTAGGATGGGCGGCCATAGCCGAACTGGATCGTCTCCCCGGGATGGTTGATCCAGATCGCCGCCTCCGGTCGCTCGCCGAGCCTCAGATGCAGCACGGTTTCCTGATAGCCCCAATCATGCCAGCGATAATGGGCAACCGAGCCCATGGCAAAGGCGTGGCTCTTGTAGTGATAGAGTGCTGCGAAGCGGTTCTCGCCTTGGGCAAAAGTCCATTCCTGATGCTGCTCAGAGCGAAAGTTCGCGATGTCGGCGAGCGCTTCCGGCACGACGAGGCCATGATCGCGCAGGCAGACGGCAAGCTGCGGCAGGGCATGGACGCGTCGGCCGTACCAGCCCCGGCCCCAGAGAAGGCGGGCGACACCGGAGAGTTCGAGCGACCGGCCGGCGCAGAGCGTATGCTCGTAGGATCGGCCCTGCGCGGCGGTCAGCATGCCGTGATGGGCCGAACGCGCAACGATCTCGCAGAGCCGGACGACGCCTCTTCGTGCACGCGTCGCGATGTCCGCGTCGGGCGCGAGTGCGGCGAGCGCCGTCAGCCCCTTGAGGTCGATCGGGAAATAGGGGGCGGAGTTGAATTCCGCCATTTCCCAGGCTTCGAAATGGTCGAGCCAGGCGCGCACCCGGGCAGCGCCCACGGCGCGCTGGTCCGCTCCCTTGCGTCCGGAGCGCACGAAGGTCTCTTCAGGAAAAAGGTTGCCGGCGAGGTAGGCCGAGGCATGGAAGAGAAGTGCGTGGTTTTCGGAAAAGTACCACTGCACGTCGTTGCCGGGCTCGTCCATCCAGTAGCGGAAACCGAGGATGGCGCGGTCGATGCGCGCGCGGGTCGCAGCACCGATATCGCTAGCCCAGGCGGTGCGCGACCAGATGAGCGGCACGATCGAGAAATCGGCGCAGTCGTGGCAGTCCTCGATCGAGGGCAGGATTTCCTCGATCATCGCATCGGTGTCTGCACCGCCACGGCCGCCGGCGAGGCGTGCGAAAGCACGCACGGTGTCGCGCTCGGAATATTCGGAGATCTCGTCGAGTACCTCCTCTATGCGAGCGGACAACGTTTCCGGCGCTTCGCCCTGGCGGGCGGCGTGGCAGATTTCGACGCCGATCGACCGGGCCGCGACGAAACCTTCCGCGTCGAGCGTCACGCGGAAATGACGAAAGTCGGCCGGCATGGTGCTCGACGGGCCGACGACGAGGCGGGTCTCGCCGGCCTTCAGCTGGAAATCGTGGTCGAAGCGTTCGGTCGACATGAAGTCGCCTTCGACCGCGACTGCGACCTTGACGTCTATCGGCAGGGGTGAGCCGAAGATCAGCGTCATGTCGCCGTCGAAATAAGCCGGCCGGTCGAAGTGCATGCCGTCGAGCGAGGTTTCCACCGCTTCTGCCGCGGACGGTTCGCAGGGAACGGGCAGGGCGACTGCGGCCTTCGGGCCCGAAAGATAATCGAGCTGGATGAAGTAGCGGGCGTCGCGCTCGGCAAGGTCGTCGAAGAACAGGGTGATTTCGTTGAGGCCTTCCTGAAGCGGAAGGTCGAACTGCGCCTTGGCTTCGAGATTGCGGCTATAGGGCGCCATCCAGCCTGCTTCCTCGCCGTTCAGCCAGAGTACGGCGCCGCCGCACGTGCCGAGACGAACCCTTGCCGTTCTGGCTGCGTCCGCCTCGATGAAGGTCCGTGCCCAGGTGGCAAGGCGTGTCGGGCGGAACCAGAAGCCGGAGAGATCGAGGCGCGGCGAACCAAAGGGCAGCCACCAGCGGGCGGCCTCAAAGGCGCCGCGAACGTCGGGACGTTTGCCGCGATAGCGGTCTGCGAAGAGGGTGCGGCAGGGATATTCGTGCGGAATGAAGTTCTTGTGCTTGGTCAGGAAGAAGAAGGGGTCCATCTCGCCCTTCATCGGCTGATCGGGCACGTCGAAGCGCTCTTCGGCGACTGCTCCGAGCTGCCAGTAGCGGATGGCCGCGCCGGCGGTCAGGTCTTTTTTCATATGGAAGGTCGTTTTCGTCATTTGAGATCAGCCACGGCTACGGGAGCGACGTCGTTGTATTCCTGGTTCTCGCCGGTCATGCCCCAGACGAAGGCATAAGGTCCCGTGCCGGCACCCATATGGATCGACCAGGCGGGAGAGAGGACCGCCTCACCGTTCGCAACGATCAGGTGGCGGGTCTCCTCCGGCCGTCCCATCACGTGGATGACCCGGTCCTCGGACGAGAGGTCGAAATAGCAATAGGCCTCCATCCGCCGCTCGTGCAGATGCGGCGGCATGGTGTTCCAGGCGCTGCCTTCGGCAAGGTCGGTGATGCCCATGAGCAGCAGGCAGGACGGCGCCACCTCCGGGTGGATGTACATTGCGAGCCGGCGCCTGTTCGAGCGGCGCGCATCGCCGAGATCGAGGGGCTTCGCTTCTTGGCGGGTGATCAGCCGGTGCGGGATGTCGGCGCCGGCGGGCACGGAGTTCATGTAGAAACGGGCAGGGCTCTCCGCCGAGAGGCTGGAGGCGTTGATCTGCCGGGCGCCGCGGCCGACATAGAGCACGTCGCGGTTTTCGAGCGTGAAGCGTTGACCATCCACCTCGATCGTGCCGGTACCGCCGAGATTGGCGATCCCCATCTCGCGGGCGGAGAGCAGATAGGGCGTGCCGATCTCTGCGCCGGAGCCGAAGGCAAGGCTCGCCGTCACCGGCACGGCCCCGCCGAGGATGAGGCGATCGATATGGGTGTAAGTGAAATTGACCTGGTCGTCGGCAAAGAGGTCGGTCAGCAGAAAGGTGTCGCGCAGGCGCTGCGTGTCATACCCCTTCACATCCTCCGGCCCGGCGCCGTAGAGTACCTTCATCGTCATGCGGCCTGTCCCTCCGCTCCGACATGGTTGAGCGCCTCGGAGAGGCACAGGATCGCCAGCGCCTGGCCGTAGCCTGTCGGCTGGATCGGGATGTCCTTGTAGAACTGCAGGTCATGGCCCATGCGGGTGCCGTAGGAGACGTTGAGCACCGTACCGCTTTCGTCAATGTTGCGCATCACCGCTTCGAGCGCCCGAAGCCCGGCGTTGCGCCAGGCCGGCGTGCCGAGGCCGAGGCGGTAGCCTTTCAGGAGACCGTAGCCGATGCCGGCGGTCGCGGAGATTTCCTCATAGGACGTCGGATCGTCGAGCAGCGTTCGCCAGGCGCCGGATGGTGCCTGAAGTCTGAGCAAGGTGTCGACCTGTGCCACGAGCACGCTTTCGAGGAAGCGCCGCACCGGCCGGTCGAGCTCGGCGAGATCGAAGAGGTCGAGCACGCCGGCGGTGATCCAGGCATTGCCACGCGCCCAGCGGGCACGGGCAAAATTGTGCCGCCCATCGAAGGTCCAGCCATGGAACCAGAGGCCGGTCTGTGTGTCTGCGAGATAGTGTGCATGGACGAGGAACTGGAGCGAGGCCTCGTCGACGAGCTCGCGCCGGCCGCTCGCTTCACCGTAGGAGGCGAGGAAGAGCGCCACCATGTAGAGCGTGTCGTCCCAGAGCTCGTTGTCGTTGATTCTATCGGAAACGTGGTGTTCGAAGCCGCCTTCCGGCGTGCGGCCCATTTCGGAAAGCACACGGTTTGCCCAGGTATCGAGCACGGGTTGCCACCGCGGATCGCGAGTTTTCGACCAGAGGACCGAGAGGCCGAGCATCGGGGCCGTCGTGTTGACGTTGAGGCCCGGCAGGCCGGCGGCAATCTGGGAGGCGTACCAGTCCTCGACAAGTCTGCGCAGATCTTCGCGACCGGTCAGCAGCCACAGGCGCACGAGACCATAGAGGCCGACGCCTTGCGGCCATTCCCAGCTGTCGAAGCTGATGTAGTCGCCGGCCGACCCGTCGAGGTTCGGCTCGTGAAAACGACCGCTGTGCTTGAGGCCGGTCATGCCGGCGACAAGGAGATCGAGCCCTGTGCGAATATCATGGCCGGTCAGGCCCATGGTGCTCCTCCCTGCGGTCGCCGATGGACGGATTTGACTCGATAATGCCCAATGATTTTTCTTGCGCAATCTGAAAATTTTTCTCATTTTGGTCAAAAGGGAGGTGTGACATGACTGTGAAGCCACTGCCCGGCAAACGCGGAAAGAAGAGCAGGAAGGTGCGCCTGGAGGACATCGCCGAGCGGTGCGGCGTCTCCCTCAGTACGGTCTCGCGTGCACTTGCGGGCGAAAAGGGTGTGCGGCCGGAGATCCGCCAGCAGGTGCTGGAGGCGGCGCGAACGGCGAATTACGTCGTGCCAACTGCCGTCGCGGGGCGGAAGGTTATTCTTGCAGCGTCCAGCGCCGCGATGATCGACTATGTGAGAAACCAGTTCACGCTTTACGTGCTGGACGGATTGAAAGAACGCGCGCAGGCGCTCGGTCTGGAGATCATTACGCGGCCGATCGCCGACAAGGCGGAAGAGCTGACGCTCCTCGAAGAGGCGAGGGATGATCCGGAAATCCTGGGCCTCCTGTTCCTGACGGTTGACGACGAGGCGCTACTTGCCGCCACGCGCGGCTTTGAAAAGCCGGTGATACTCTTGAACGGCGATGACCCGTTCATGCGGCTTTCGAGCGTCACGCCGTGCAACCGCTCGAGCGCGCGGCTCGCCGCGGATCACCTGATCGGGCTGGGCCACCGCCGCATCCTCTTTTTCATGCGGCCGGGGCGCCGCACCATCGAGCGCCGTTACGAAGGTTGGCGCGACGCGCTTCTCCACCACGGTCTCGTCGCCGACCCGGACCTCGTCGTGCCGGTCGACGACTGGCTGCCGGAACTGGCCACCCAGGCGATCGTCTCGCGCATCCGGGAGCGCGGGCTCGACTTTACCGCCATCCTGGCGGCCGGCGACAGCCTCGCCGTCGGCGCAATGATCGGCGTGCAGCAGATGGGCTATGTCGTCCCGCGCGACGTGTCGGTAATGGGCATGGACGACCTGCCGCAGGCAGCCTTCCTCAATCCGCCGTTGACGACCATGCACATTCCGATGCGGGAGATCGGTTCGGCCGCCCTCGACCTCTTGCGTGACAGCCTGTCCGGCATGCCGTTCCCGCCACGTCGGCTGGAACTCGCCTGCCATCTTGTGGAAAGGGCATCGACGGCCAGGAGGGCGCCTGAGGCGGCCGGCTGATTGGCATTGGACAGCAGTGCCAAAAAGGAGAAGACTGAGGTCGAAGCGGACAAGGCTCCACTCCCATCAGCTCTCCTTGGGAACGAAGCCGATCGAAAACCCGAACAGTCGGCCAATCTTGACCAGTGTCTCGAGCGTCGGATTGGCAGCGCCCGTCTCTATTTCGGCTACCTGACGTCTGGTGAGGCCAAGCATCCTGGCGAATTCCTCCTGCGTCATGCCGATCCCCTTTCTGATTTCTGCCACAGCACCGGGCAGCCTCAGGTCGCCGGTTCGAGCACGCTCGGCCAGCGTGCGACGGTTTTCAAGGACCTCTTCTTTCGTGGGCTTCTTCCAACGAGCCATTCAGCTGTACTCCGGCATCACTGGCACGCCGCCAGCACACCATCCGTGATTTCCATGCAACGTCCCATTGCACGCTCAACAACTTCCGGAGACGCACCCATATCCCTCGCCATGCCCGGTGCGAGCCGAAGCTGTCCGGCAAACGCGTAGAGCGCAGCAGCGAGCGCTCTCTGCTCCGCAGGATCAGGCACCAGTTCGGCGGAAATCCGTTCCCAATCGGGAAGATGATCAAGACCGCCGTCACGCATCATCGCCCATCGTGTGGAGCGAACGATCCCTTCCTTGGCAAGCCGCATAGGCGCGAAATCGAAGAGCGGAGATAAACGGATCGTACCGTCCGGATGCTTACTGAGGGCCGAATTCCGACCGTGATTGTCGGGATTGCCGAGCGCCAGATTGGCGATGTCGCGCTTCAGGTATTCGACGATGTCCGCGAAGGGATTGGCGGAATATTGGCGTAGAACGTCGATATAGGCCTCATGCGTGCCGACATGGCCGAAATCGGCAACGCCGATCGCGGAAACCAGGCTTTCCTGGCCCACCCGGACGGTTCCGCCGCCTTCCTTCTTCTTCCGGTCGAAACGGGGAATGATCAGGACGCCTTCGGCGGACGTTGACGGCTCGCTGACATTCAGACCGATTTCTCGAGCGATCCGCGAAAAGATGGCTTCGCCTTCGAGGATCAGGCGGTCCACAGGCTCGTTGCTGCGTACCAGCTTGACGATGACGTGGCGCTCGGCCTCATCATCGGTCACGAAGCTGTCGGGATAATAGAGCCCGTCAGCCGCCTGGGTCATCGAAACCTTCGGCCATTCGCCTTGAAGGCCACTGGAACCGGAGGCCAGCATTCTGAAGCGGTCGACAACTTCCATGAAGCGATCCGAGCGCTCAAGGATTTCTGCTTCTGTAACCCCCTGGCGCTCAACACCGCGCAGCCGTTCCGTTTCCGCCTCGGTCGCTTCCTCGATTCGGATATTGCCGATGCCCCCCGTCGCCGATCGCAAAAGCAGTGGCAGATCAGAAGCGCGCGAGCCTTCAGCGAGCCCGAGGTGGTCGGCAAGCTTTCGTCTAGCATGTCCCTGGGGCATAAGATCCAACAGGAACGGCGGCCAACTGCGGCTATATCGATTTTCGAGGTCAACGGGATAACCCGCTGACAGGGCGCGGTGGTCGCAGACGGTTTTGCCAGTCGCGAATTCCGTCGATGCCACGTTGACGAAATAGCCGAGATCGTAATCGACTATGGACGCGCCATGGATTCCCGCCGCGACGTCCTTTAATTCTAGAATCGCGGCGTTATGCCACTCGCCATCAAAATGGGTTTGGAGCGCTAGACGCATTAATTGACCCTCATAATGGATCAATAAATGCAATTTTCTAAATTAATCAACCCATCACTATGGGTTTAATATCGCGGGCATCAGATCTATCAGGGACCATTCGATCAACGATCTTTCCGACTGGGCCGCGCGTCGCGCTTGTCTCGGTCGCCCGCCGCTCACGCCAGCAGCAATTCGGCGCCGGCAGCCGAGAGCGCTTCGGCGATGTCCGGCGGCGGCGCCTTGTCGGTCGCAAGCGCCGTGATCGCATCAAAGCCGCTCACCCTGACCAGCCCATCTCGCCCGAACTTGCTGTGGTCGGTCACCACAAGGGCGCGCTTGCCGCGCGTCAGAACCATGCGGGCGAATTCGGCTTCCTCTAGGTCGAAATCCATAATGCCCCCGGCATTCACCGCCCCGGTGGAGATCACTGCGTGGGTGACGGCGAAGCGGCTGACGAATTCGATGGCGGTCGTGCCGAAGGCTGCTCCGTTGTCGCTGCGCAGTTCTCCGCCCGCCATATAGACCTTGTTGTCGTTGACGGTCGCGAGCGTGCGGGCGATGTCGGAGGAATTGGTGACGAGAGTCAGGCGGCGATGCCCCAGCAGTTCCCGGGCGAGGAAGCTCGTCGTCGTGCCGGTATCCATCATGATGGAGTCGCCATCGCGGATCGTCGCGGCGACGGCCGCGGCGATCGCGCGCTTCGCGCCGCTGTTTTCGCGCATCCGTTTCTCAAATGGAGCCTCACCGACGATGGAGGGAAGGCTGACCGCGCCGTGCAGCTTGATCACGCTGCCGTTGCCGGCGAGTGGCTTGATGTCCCGGCGGATCGTCTCCAGCGAGACGTTGAGCTTCCTTGCAAGCTCGGCGACAGCGACCGTGCCGTCGCGTTCGAGCAGCCGAAGAATGTCCCTGTGCCTTTTCGAAGGAGCCATGATCTCAACCCGTCGTTCCGTAGCGTGGTCATAGCTCAGCAAAGCCGCGGCGGCAATGTTTGGCCACAAAAACGGGCAAAAAAGCACAAAAAGCCACAAATTGGCGTTGACAAGCGATCGTGTCTGACATGAGATTGCTGCCACGCACTCCCGTCTGAAGATACGAAAAGTACGGGGAACGACGGTCGGGTGCCTTGCCAGTTCATCACTCTTTCAACGGGCTCTACTGGGAGAACTCGAATGCTCGATCTTGCGCGCGCGTCGCGACTGTCCGCTGCCGTTCTTCTTTTGTCGGGCGTGGCCCTGGCCGCGCCGTCGATGGCACAGGACTCCACGGATCCGATCAAGCTGACCCTGCATGACTGGACCGGTCAGTTGATCACGACCAACATCATGGGCGAAGTGCTGAAGAAGGCCGGATATTCCGTGGAATATGTCCAGGCCGATTACCTCGCGCAGTTCGCCGGACTGGAGACAGGGGACCTTGACGTCGCCATGGAGATATGGGCGACAACCGGACAGGAGGCACTCGATAACGCGGTAGCGACCGGCAAGGTCGAGAATCTCGGCGAGACCGGGATGCAGGCGAAGGAGGAGTGGTGGTTTCCGGAATACATGAAGGAAAAATGCCCCGGCCTGCCGAATTGGGAGGCTCTGAAGGAGCCGGCCTGCGCGGAGGCCTTTTCCACGGCCGAGACGGCGCCGAAGGGTCGCTATCTCGGCGGACCCGTAACCTGGGGTGGCTTCGATGACGAACGCGTCGAGGCTCTCGACCTGCCGTTTGAAGTCGTCCATGCCGGCACGGACGCGGCCCTTTTCGCGGAACTCGAAAGCGCCTATCAACGCCAGGCGCCAATCATGCTGTGGATCTACGCGCCGCATTGGGCACCCGCCAAATACAAGGGCGATTGGGTTGAGTTCCCGACCTATACGCTCGAGTGTTACAACGACGCGAGCTGGGGCTCCAATCCCGACATGGCCTATGACTGCGGCAAGCCCTTCGGGCCGATCTGGAAGGCCGGTTGGGTCGGCGTGAAGGACAAATGGCCGGGCGCTTACGAGGCAATCAAGGCCTTCAACGTCAACAACGACGAAATGGGTGCGATGATCACCGACGTCGATGTCAACGGCAAGAAGCTCGAAGACGTCGTGGCGGCCTGGATGGCCGCAAACGAGGCGCGCTGGTCCGACTGGATCAAGAAGTAGCCCGCCCAGAGCCAGCCCATATGGCCGCCTGTCGAGGCAGGCGGTCGGATTCTCGTCGTGACCGTCTGACGGCGCCAGTTGTCCATGCGAGCCTGCGGAACCCTCATGTCCTCTGAAGCCAAACTCGTCTGTCGCAATGTCTGGAAGATCTTCGGCGCAGGCGCGCGGGAGATGCTCCGTGGCGTGGGCGGAAAGCCGGGCGTCGAAGAGCTCGCAGAGGCAGGACTCGTCGGAGCCGTCCGCGACGTCAACCTCGAGGTGAAGAGTGGCGAGATTTTCGTCATCATGGGGCTCTCCGGCTCGGGAAAGTCAACGCTGGTGCGATGTCTGTCGCGACTGATCGAGCCGACCTCCGGCGAAATCCTGTTCAACGGGGAGAACCTGCTTGCGGCGAGCGATGCCCGCATGATCGAGATCCGCCGTCACCAGATGGGCATGGTCTTTCAGCACTTCGCGCTGCTGCCGCATCTGACGGTTCTCGCCAATGTGGCGTTTCCTCTTGAGGTCCAGGGCGTCGAACGGGCGAAGCGCGAGGAGCGAGCCCGCAGAATGATCGAACTCGTCGGGCTCTCCGGCAAGGAAGATGTCTTCCCCCGGCAGCTCTCCGGAGGACAGCAGCAACGGGTGGGGATCGCCCGCTCGCTTGCCGTCGAACCGGAGCTCTGGTTTCTCGACGAGCCGTTCTCCGCACTCGATCCGCTCATCCGCCGCGAGATGCAGGACGAATTCATGCGCCTGCAGTCCGTCCTGAAGAAGACAATCGTCTTCATAACGCATGACTTCGACGAGGCGATTAGGCTCGCCGACCGAATCGCCATCATGAAGGACGGGGAGGTGGTGCAGTCCGGCACACCGGAGGAACTGGTGCTCAATCCGGCGACGCCGTACGTGGCCGAGTTTACTCGCAACGTCGCGCGCGCCAAGGTCGTCAGGGTCGGTTCGGTCATGCGGCCCGAGCCGCGCGCATCGTCCGCAACAACCGTCGACGTGCGCACGACCGTTGCCGAGGTGGCACCGAAGTTTACCGGTGTCGGTAGTTTGATCGGCGTCACCGGCGGGGACGGCAAGGTTATCGGCTCCATTCATCGTGACGATGTCGTCGACATCATGATGCAGGGTTGACCCGATGTCCGCGCCGCTCGCCTCGACAGAGCCGCTGGCCTCCGTCCGCGATCGGACGGATAGCCGCGCCGGCCGCGTTTCCGAATTGCTCATCGCGCTTGCCGCGATAGTCTCGTTAACGGCTTGGTGGCTGGGTCCGACTGTTGCCAAGTGGGCGTTCGACTATCCGCGCGCATGGCAGATTCCCGCGGCACGTTATATAGGGCGATGGACGAAGTGGCTGGTGGACGAGGCGAGCTTCGGCCTCTTTTCCTTCACCGATCTCACCCGCTTCCTAGCGACGCTGATCGACATTCCCTACACACTGGCGCTCAGCCTGTTGTCGACCGGCTTGTTGTCGGGCAAGGGGTCGGCCGCTGTGCAAATCGTGCCACCGGTCTCCTTTCTCGGGATCATCGTGTTCGTGGGACTGCTGGGCTACTACGCCGGCGGTCGAAAGCTCGCCGCGCTGGTCATCTTCTGCTTCGCGTTTCTTGCCGTCTTCGGTCAGTGGAGCAGCGCCATGGTGACGCTTGCCTCGATCGTCGTGGCGGTGCCGGTCGGCGTCGTGCTGGGCCTGCTGGTCGGCCTTGCCGGCTACCGCTGGCCACTGTTCGAGCGGGCACTGACACCGCTGCTCGATCTGATGCAGACGATCCCGATCTTCGCCTATCTTGTGCCGATCCTCTATTTCTTCGGCTTCGGACCGACGGCGGCGATCGTCGGCACGCTGATCTACGCGATGCCGCCGATGGTGAGGATCACCATTCACGGGCTGAGGGCCGTCCCCTCCGATATTCGCGATCTCGGGCACATGGTCGGTTGTTCACGGCGGCAGATGACATGGAAAGTCATGGTGCCTTCTGCCTCTGACGCGCTGATGGTCGGCGTCAACCAGGTCATCATGCTCTCGCTGAACATGGTCATCATCGCTTCCATGATTGGCGCCGGCGGCCTCGGTTTCGACGTCCTTGCAGCACTTCGCCGGCTCGACATCGGCGCGGGTTTGGAAGCGGGTTTTGCCATTGTCGCGCTTGCCGTCGCGCTCGACCGGCTGAGCCAGGCCTATGCGAGAAAGGCAGGTGCACCGTCGGCGGTCGTCACCGGCGGAAACGTCGTTCAGCGTCACCCCTATGTGGCGGCCGCCATCGGCATTCTCGCGATAAGCCTCGTCGCCAGCGTCTTGGCGCCGTCTCTCCAAGCCTATCCCGAAGGCCTCGTTCTCTCGACCGGCGGGTTCTGGAACGACGTCGTGAAGTGGATCAACGTCAACCTCTTCGATGCTCTTGAGGCCGTCCGCACGGCGCTGCTTCTCAACCTTCTTGTTCCGGCTAAGCGCTTCCTCGGCGAGCTGCCATGGGTCGGTGTCGTTGTCCTGCTTGCGCTCGCCGGCCACCAGCTCGGCGGTCTGCGTCTGGCGCTGACGACCGGTCTCCTCTCCTTCCTGGTCGCCGCAACGGGGCAGTGGGAGAAGGCCATGGTCACCGTCTATCTCTGCGGTATCTCGGTCGCTATCGCGAGCCTGATCGGTATTCCCGTCGGGATTCTTGCGGCCGAACGCGACCGGCTCTGGCGTTGGTTGCAGGTGCTGATCGACACGCTCCAGACGCTGCCCTCCTTTGTCTACCTGATGCCGGCCGTCATGCTGTTCCGCGTCGGCGACTTCACGGCGCTGATTGCCATCGTCGCCTATGCTGTCGCGCCGGCGATCCGCTACACGGTGCTGGGTCTCCAGCGCGTCGATCCGCGCGTGATCGAGGCGGGAAGGGCGATGGGCTGCACCCCCTGGCAGATCCTTGCCAAGATCAAGCTGAAGCTTGCGCTTCCGGAAATCTTGCTCGGCCTCAACCAGACGATCATGTTTGCCCTCTCGATGCTCGTCATCACGGCGCTCGTGGGCACCCGTGATCTCGGCCAGGAGGTCTATATCGCGCTCACCAAGGCGGATACGGGGCGCGGCCTCGTGGCGGGGCTTGCGGTCGCCTTCATCGCGATCATCGCCGATCGCCTGATTTCGGCGGGCGCGGCGCGGGTGCGGGAACGCATCGCATGAGCCCGCTGGTCACGGACATAAGGCTCGAGGACCGCATCGCCGCTCTCCCATGCTGGAACGGCGCACTTGAGATATCGCCTCTCAAGGGGGGGCTGAGCAACGAGAGTTTCGTCGTCGCCGATGCCTCCGGTCGGCATGTCGTGCGCTTCGGCACCGACTACCCGTTCCACCACGTTTTTCGTGATCGGGAATTGATGTCTGCGAGAGCGGCCCATGCCGCGGGCTTTGCACCTGCGGTCGAATATGCCGAACCGGGGGTGATGGTCTCCGGATACCTCGACGCAAAGACATTCTCCGGCGCCGACGTCGCCGCCGAAGGGGAGCGTATCGCGCAGTTGCTGCGCCGCTTTCACGAGGAGATGCCGCGCCATGTGTCTGGTGCCGGTTTCATGTTCTGGCCCTTTCATGTCATCCGCGACTATGCCCGCAAGCTTAGGGCTGGCGGCAGCCGGATGATCCCAGAACTTGCTCGCTATCTTACGCTTGCCGAGGATCTGGAAGCCGTACAGGCGCCGCTGCCGATCGTCTTCGGTCACAACGATCTCCTGCCGTCGAACATCCTCGACGACGGCGAAAAGCTTTGGCTGATCGACTACGAATATGCCGGCTTCTCGACTGCCATGTTCGATCTCGCCGGCGCGACCTCGAATGCCGGGTTGACGGCGGAACAGTCTGGCGAGTTCCTCCGGGTCTATTTCGGTGGCGAGCCTTTGCCGGACATCCGCCGTTCGCTTGCGGCCATGCAATGCGCCTCGCTGCTGCGCGAAGCGATGTGGAGCATGGTTTCCGAACTCTACCTCGATGCGCCGGGCGTCGACTATGTCGGCTACACGGCCGACAACCTCATGCGCCTTCAAGAAGCGCTCGATCATTATCAATCAGTCTACGGGAAACACTCGTCATGACCCTGCCATCCCATGCACAGATCGTCGTCATCGGCGGCGGCATCATCGGCTGCTCGACCGCCTACCACCTGGCCAAGGACCACAAGGCCGACGTGCTGTTGCTGGAGCAGGGGACGCTCACCTCCGGTTCCACCTGGCATGCGGCCGGGCTCGTCGGGCAGCTTCGATCCTCGGCCTCGATCACGCGCGTGTTGAAATACTCGGTGGAGCTCTACAAGGGGCTGGAAGCGGAAACCGGGCTTGCGACCGGTTGGAAGATGACGGGCTGCCTGAGGCTTGCCACCAACCAGGATCGCTGGACGGAGTTCAAGCGTCTCGCCACCACTGCCGGCAGCTTCGGCATGGACATGCATCTCATCTCACCGGAAGAGGTGAAGCGGATGTGGCCGCTGATGAATGTCGACGATCTCGTCGGCGCAAGCTGGCTGCCGACGGACGGGCAGGCGAGCCCCTCTGACATCACCCAGTCGCTTGCCAAGGGTGCGCGCATGCACGGGGCGAAGATCGTCGAAACCGTGCGTGTGACCGGCTTCGAAATGAAGGACGGCCGCATCGTCGCAGTGAAGACGACCGAGGGAGACGTCGCTTGCGAGAAAGTCGTCAACTGCGCCGGCCAGTGGGCGCGGCAGGTGGGCGACATGGCCGGCATCAACGTGCCTCTGCAGGCGGTGAAGCACCAGTACATCGTCACCGAGAAGATCGAGGGCCTGTCGACCAACGCTCCGACCATCCGTGATCCCGATCGCCGAACCTATTTCAAGGAGGAAGTCGGCGGCCTCGTCATGGGCGGATATGAGCCTGATCCCCAGCCGTGGCTCACCGGCGATCTGCCGAACGACTGGGCCTTCCGTCTGTTCGACGACGACTTCGACCATTTCGAGCAGCACATGATGCAGGCCATGGAACGCGTTCCGGCGCTGGAGAATGTCGGCGTCAAGCAGATGATCAACGGCCCGGAGAGCTTTACGCCCGACGGCAACTTCATCCTCGGCGTCGCGCCGGAGTGCAAGAACATGTTCGTCGGCGCGGGCTTCAACGCCTTCGGCATCGCGTCGGGCGGCGGCGCCGGCTGGGTTCTGGCGCAATGGGTGATCGACGGCGAGGCGCCGCTCGATCTTTGGGTGGTCGACATCCGCCGCTTCGCCGGCATGCACCGGGATCGTCAATGGGTCTGCGACCGCACGCTCGAGGCCTATGGCAAGCACTACACCATCGCCTTCCCGCATGAGGAATATGAAAGCGGTCGCCCGCGCCTCGTCTCTCCCCTCTATCAGCGGCTGAAAACCTCCGGCGCCGTGTTCGGCTCCAAGCTCGGCTGGGAGCGTCCCAACTGGTTCGCCCCGGCCGGCACGGAGCCGAAGGATGTCTATTCGATGGGCCGCCAGAACTGGTTCGAGCCGGCCGGCGATGAACACCGGCATGTGCGCGAGGCGGTCGGCGTCTTCGACCAGTCCTCCTTCTCGAAGTACGAGCTTTCCGGTCCCGATGCCCTCAAGGCTCTCGACTGGATCTGCGCCAACGATGTCGCAAAGCCGGTCGGCCGCCTGACCTACACCCAGCTTCTCAACACCCGCGGTGGCATCGAGGCGGACCTGACCGTTGCCCGCATCGCCGACGAGAAATTCTACATCGTCACCGGCACCGGCTTCCGCACCCATGACTTCGGCTGGATTGCGGACCATATCCCGGATGGCCTCGACTGCACGCTCGCCGATATCACCGAGGAATGGGGCACGCTCTCGCTGATGGGGCCGAAGGCGCGCGACGTGCTCGCCGCCGTCACGTCTGCCGACGTCTCGAACGCAGCCTTCCCCTTTGGCCATGTCCGCGAGATTCCGGTCGCCGGCGCGACCGTTCGGGCGCTGCGCGTCACCTATGTCGGCGAACTGGGGTGGGAGCTGCATATTCCGATCGCTGCGCTCGGCGAGGTCTACGACGCTCTGATGGCGGCAGGCGGGGATCACGGAATCCGCCCGATCGGCTACCGGGCATTGGAATCGCTGCGGCTCGAAAAGGGCTACCGCGCCTGGAGTTCGGACATCACGCCGAACGACACGCCCTTCGAGGCCGGTCTCGGCTGGGCGGTGAAGCTGCGCAAGAACATCGATTTCCTCGGCCGACGCGCACTCGAAGGTCTCGCCGGCAAACCGCTGAAGAAGCGACTGATGGGCTTTACCGTCGATGATCCGAGCGTCGTTCTGGCCGGTCGCGAGACGATCTTGAGAAACGGCGAACCGGTCGGTTACCTCACCAGCGGCGGCTACGGCTACACGATCGGAAAGAACATCGGCTACGGCTACGTCCGCAACGCCGACGGCGTCAGCGACGACTATCTGAAGAGCGGCACTTACGAGCTCGTCGTCGCGGCGGAGAAGACGCCGGCGACCCTTCACTTCGGCCCGCTTTACGACCCGTCCATGGACAAGATCAAGGCTTGAGGTTTCCGAAATGTCATTCCGTGCGGATCGTCACGTCCACATTCTCATCATCGGCGGGGGTGCGATCGGCACCTCCGTCGCCTACCACCTTGCTCGCGACGGAGCCCAGGACGTGCTGCTGGTCGAGAAGGCGATGCTCACCCATGGCTGCACCTGGCATGCCGCCGGGTTGGTCGGCCAGCTGCGGGGAAAACGCAACCTCACGCGGCTGATGCAGAATTCCGTCGCGGTCTTCGACAGATTAGAAGAGGAGACGGGCCAGCACATCGCCTGGAAGAAGGTCGGCTCATTGCGGCTCGCCGGCAGTCCGGAGCGCTGGAGCGAGATCCGCCGCTCGATGACCCAGGCCAAGAGCTTCGGCGTCGAGTGCTACTCCCTCTCCGCCGACGAAGCGGCAGCCCGCTTCCCCTACATCGTCAAAGACGGCATCGAGGGAGCCGTCTTCATCCCCGGCGACGGCTATATCGATCCCTATTCGCTGACCATGGCCTATGCCCGTGGCGCGCGCACGAACGGGGCGAAGGTCGAGGAAGGCGTGACCGTCGAGGAGATCGTCATCGAGAACCGCCGTGCGGTCGGCGTCGTCACCAATGGCGGGACGATTTCCTGCGATATCCTCGTCAACTGCGCCGGGCTCTGGGCCAAGCGTGTCGGCGAGATGGCCGGTGTGCCGCTTGCGGCCGGCGTGGTCGAGCACCAATATTTTCTCACCGAAAAGAAGCTGACGTTGCCGCCCGACCTGACGACGCTGCGGGACCCCGACAACAATTTCTACCTGAAGCCGGACACCGGTTCCTTCGCCATCGGCGGCTGGGAAGACGGCACCAAGGGCTGCTGGCGCGGCAAGCCACCCATTGATTTCGGCCGCGAACTCTTCGAGCCCAACTGGGAGCGGCTGGAACTCTTCGCGCTGCCGACTGCAACCCGCATTCCAGCCTTGAACGAGATCGGCATCCAGACGGTCATCAACGGCCCGATCCCGGTTTCTTTCGACGGCGAGCCGATCATGGGCCTCGCCCCTGAACTCGACAATTTCTATGTCGCCTGCGGCTTCACTGCCGGGATCGCGGCTTCGGGCGGCGCCGGCCTGGCGCTGTCGAACCTCATCCTGCATGGCGATGCCGGCATGGACCTCTGGCCCTTCGACGTGCGCCGCTTCGGCGCCGTCCATGCCCAGGGGCGCTATCTCGAAGAGCGGGCCATCGAGGCCTACGGCGCCTATTACAAGGTTCACTGGCCCG
The DNA here is from genome assembly GCF_048159625.1 of Ciceribacter azotifigens. Taxonomy (NCBI): domain Bacteria; kingdom Pseudomonadati; phylum Pseudomonadota; class Alphaproteobacteria; order Hyphomicrobiales; family Rhizobiaceae; genus Ciceribacter; species Ciceribacter azotifigens. Next base: position 166,142 of record NZ_JBLQTA010000006.1, read on the forward strand.
GCGAAGAAGCCCAGGTGGTGCGCGGACTGCGGCGCTCGCCCTTGCATGATGCGCTTGCGAAGAACGGCGCCGTCTTCGGGTCCAAGTTCGGCTGGGAGCGCCCCAACTGGTTTGCGCCGAAGGGGAGCGAGGGCAAGGATATCCCCTCCTTCGAGGGCAGGCCAAACTGGTTCGACGCCGTCGGCGAGGAGGTGATGGCGATCCGCGAGCGCGCAGCGCTGATCGACCAGTCCTCTTTCTCCAAGTTCGAGATCAGTGGCCACGGCGCACTGGAGGCGATGCAGAGGATCGCCGCCAACGATCTTTCCGGCCCTCCGGGCAAGGCCGTCTACACGCAGTTGTGCAACGAGCGGGGCGGGATCGAGGCGGATGTCACCATCGTCCATATCTCCGACGACCTGCTCTACCTGATCACCGGTTCCGGCTTCGGCGTGCGGGATGGCAACTGGGTCTCCCGGCATCTTCCGGATGGTATCAGTCTGCGCGATGTCACAAACAGATTCGCGACCCTCAACGTCTGCGGCCCCCATGCTCGCGATATTCTGCAAAGCGTATCGGATGACGATCTTTCGAACGGAGCCTTCCCCTTCCTTGCAGCCCGGTGGATCGAAATCGGCGCCGCAACGGCACTTGCCGTGCGCATCGGCTATGTGGGCGAGCTCGGCTACGAGCTCTACATCGACCAGGAATATGCAGCGCACGTCTACGACACGCTGAAGGCGGCCGGAGAACCGTTCGGTATCGCCGATGCCGGCTACCGCGCGATCGATGCGGCCCGCATGGAGAAGGGCTATCTCTACTGGTCGGGTGACATCACCCCCGATTACAACCCGTACGAAGCGGGGCTCGGCTTCTGCGTAGCCCTGAACAAGGGTGATTTCGTCGGTCGCGAGGCACTGGCGGCGATCAAGGCCGAGGGGGTGAAGCGCAAGCTCGTCTCCTACACCGTCGAAGGCTTCGCGCCCTTCCACGGCGGCGAGGCGGTCCTGCTCGACGGCAAGGTCGTCGGTTCCACCGCCAGCACCGGCTACGGCTACACGCTCGGCAAGACCATCGCCTTCGGCTACCTGCCGGCCGAGATCGCCGGCAGTGAAAACTTCGAGATCGAGGCTTTCGGCAGGGTCTACAGGGCACGGCGCGGGCCGCGCAGTCTCTACGACCCGAAGTTGGAGAGGCTGAAGGCATGACCGAAGACGCCGACATCGCGCTTGCCCGCCACACGTTGAAGGCGATTCCCTTGCTGGCAAACTATGATGGTCCTGTCGTGCGGCTGGGCGGGCTTACCAATCTTGTTTTCCGTCTCGGTGACTACTGCCTGCGCATTCCCGGCCGGGGGACCGAGGAGTACATAGACCGCGTGAACGAGATGATGGCGACCGAAGCCGTCGCTCGTGCCGGAGTCGGCCCGGAAGTCCTCTTTGCCGACGCTGCAAGCGGCGTCTTCGTCTCTCGCTTTATCGAGGGCGCCGTCACCATGTCGCCCGAAAGCTTCCTTATCAGCGCGGGAGCCCCAGCCCGCGCTGGAAAGGCCTTTCGCAAGCTGCATGACAGCGGCGCCGTCTTTCCCGCGCGCTTCGAACTGTTTTCGATGATCGACAGCTATCTGGGCGTGCTCTCGACCAAGGACGTGGCGTTACCCGCAGGCTACCACGAGGTGCTGAAGGGGGCCGAGGGCGTGCGTGCTGCCCTTTTCGCCCATCCGCTCCCCTCCGTCGCTTGCCATTGCGATCCCCTCTGCGAGAACTTCCTCGATACCGGCGAGCGCATGTGGATCGTCGATTGGGAATATTCGGGCATGAACGATCCAATGTGGGACCTCGGCGATCTCTGTATCGAGGGCGGGTTTGGACCCGAGCAGGAAGAGGAGATGATCCGCGCCTATTTCGGCGGGGAACCCACGCCCGCCGAGCGCGGCCGCATCACCATATACAAGGCGATGTGCGATCTCCTCTGGACGCTTTGGGGGCTCATCCAGCTCGCCAACGACAACCCCGTCGACGATTTTCGCGTCTATGCGGACAGTCGTTTCGCCCGATGTCGCGCACTGATGCAGACGGACGCATTCGCAGACGCGGTTTCAACCGTCGCGATGGGATGACGGTGTGCTCCGCACGTCTCGCGGCGGACTGCGGCTCACCGCCGCAGAGTGACGGGACAGATGTGCCGGAAGACAATTGAGGCTATGATTGTGCGCAGTTAGGCAGCGGCAGGATGTTCGAGGGGCGCTGAATGGATTTGACATCGCTGCTCGACCAGTTCGACGAGCCGCAATTGGCCGCTCTTTTCGGCCTTGTTACCGGTGGGATCTTCGGTTTCTCGGCACAGAAATCCGCCTTCTGTCTCAGGGCTGCGACGGTCGAGTTTTCGCGCGGACGGCTCGGACGCCGTGTTGCGGTTTGGCTGCTGACCTTCTCCACTGCGCTGATCTGGGTCTGGCTGGCCGAACTTTCCGGCCTGTTCCGCCCGACCGATGCGCGGGTCATGGCGATTACCGGCTCATGGTCGGGTGCGGTTATTGGTGGTTTGATGTTCGGGGCGGGTATGGTGATGGCTCGGGGCTGTTCCGGGCGCCTCCTCGTGCTTGCGGCAACCGGGAACTTGCGCTCGGTCGTATCTGGTCTGGTGTTCGCCGTCAGTGCGCAGATGTCGCTTCGCGGCTGGCTTGCCCCACTTCGCCAATGGCTGGCGGGGCTTTGGACGACACCCGCAGGCCAGAATGTCAACCTTCTGGCGCTTCTTCATCTTCCGAGCTGGCTCGGTCCGTTGCTGGGGCTCGCGACGGCGGCGCTGGCTCTCTATCTTTCCGTGAGGGAGAAGATCGGATGGAAGATCCTTCTTTTTGCCTCCGGCGTGGGATTTTCCGTCGCCGTCGGCTGGGTGCTGACCTGGTCGCTCTCGACCGCGGCCTTCGATCCCGTCAACGTTACCTCGATTACCTTTTCCGGTCCGTCCGCCTCGACCCTGATGTTCTTCCTGACGAGCGATCCGGTGCTCGATTTCGACATCGGCTTGGTGCCCGGCGCCTTCGGAGGCGCCTTCCTTGCGGCGGCGATCTCTCGCGAGTTGAAATTCCAGGGTTTCGACGGGGAGAGCCAGATGCGCCGTTCGCTGAGCGGCGCAATGCTCATGGGCTTCGGGGCGATGCTTGCCGGCGGTTGTGCCATTGGCGCCGGCGTCACCGGTACGTCGGTCTTTGCCGCGACGGCCTGGCTTGCCCTGTTTTCCATGTGGGTCGGTGCCATAGCGACCGACTGGCTGATCGATCGGCCGCGTCCGGCGGTCTCTCCGGTCTGAAATCGCGCGCCCTACATCGCGACGAAGCGGTAGGCGCTGCCCTTTCTCTCGACATGGCCGATCCCGCTGCCGGGCAGGTGATAGCCGATCAAGGGAACGGCGGAAGAGGCGATCTCGTCCATCAGTCTGGTGCGCGTACGAGCAGCGATCTCCGGGTCCTGGTCGGAACCCGTGGCCCAATCCGGTTTCTCGAACGCCACATGGTGGTTGCCGATCGCGTCACCGACCACCAGGACGCTTGTCGAGCCGGAGCGGATTTCGAAGGAAAGATGTCCCGGCGTATGGCCGGGCGTGAGCCGTGCTGCGACGCCGGGAAGCACCTCTTCCCCGTCGGTCACGCGCCGCACCGTCTCGGCGATGACACTGAGCCGGCGGGAGGCGCCGGCTGCGAAGGTCTTGCGCGCATCGCCGATCGTATCAACGGTGCCCGGGTCCATCCAGTAGTCGAACTCGGTTGCACCGATCATGTGCTCGGCGTTGGCGAAGACCGGTTCGTCGAATTCATCAAGCAGCCCCCAGAGATGATCGGGATGGCCGTGGGTAAAGACCACATGCGTCACCTCGTCGGGGCTCACGCCGAGTGCATCCATGGCTGCGGACAGCTTGCCTGCCGTCGGCTGGAAGTCGGGACCTGCGCCGACATCGAAGATGACGGTATTGGTGCCGTCGCGCAGAAGCGTGACGTTGCAGGGTGGCGTCATCTGGCTACCCGTAACGCCGTATGACGCGAGGATCGCGTTCGTCTCGGGTTGGGGCAGGCCGGCCGTGATGAAGTCGGCGGGCAGCATGAGGTTGCCGTCGGAGAGCGTGTCGATCTGGAGGTCGCCGAGCGTCAGCGTCGTGGCGGCGAAGAGCGGTCGCGGAAAGCACATGGCGCTCGCCACCAGGGCAGTAGTCGAGGCAATGAAGCGGCGGCGGGTTTGCATGTTGAAGGTCCTTCCCCGATTGGCTCGGCTCAGCCGAAGATCTGAGCCGTAATGGTGTGATACCAGTCCAGGCTTTCCTGGTAGGTTGCCGCACGTGTGGCGGCGTCCTCGTCGGCCTGTGAGACGTATTTCTCGATGCCGGCGATCTTCCCGTCGGCAGGCTTGTAGGTGCCGCCGTCCTTTACGGAATCGCCCGGCGCAAGGGCTGACCAGCAGGCGTTGGAATAGACCGGCTCCGGTATGTCCCGGCCGGTCAGGTCGCCGATGACCGTGGCCGCAGCGACCTCGGCCTGCGAGCGGGCGGAGGTCGCTGACTTCGGCATGTCCCCCTGTTGTGCACTGTCGCCGAGGACGAAGATGCTGTTGTCCAGGCGCGAGCGCATCGAGGACGGATCGACGGGAGCCCAGCCACTCCGGTCCGTCAGTTGCGCGCGTTGGGCGATCTTGCCGGCCCTCTGCGCCGGGATGACATTGCAGCAGTCGACCTTCATCGCCTCGCCGTCGACGGAGATCTCCATCGCGTCGGGCGAAACAGACAGGTTCCGACTGCCGAAGTCGGGGCCGATCCATTCAATCATGCCGTCGTAGTATTTTAACCAGGCATCCTCGAAGAGCTTCTGCAGCGTGAACTCTTCCTTCGGATCGATGATGATGATCTTGGCGGTGGGGTTGTTCCCCTTCAGGTAATGGGCAATCATGCTGACCCGCTCATAGGGGCCGGGCGGACAGCGGTACGGTTCGGGCGGCGCGACCAAGGCGAACACGCCTCCCTGCGGCAAGGATTCGATCATCTTTGCCAAAAGAAGTGTCTGCGGGCCGGCCTTGTAGGCGTGCGGCATTCGGTCGGCCGCTTCAAGGGTCCAGCCTTCAACAGAGCCCTCTAAGAAATCGATGCCCGGCGCCATAACCAGGCGATCATAGGCAAGCTGTCCTCCACCAGCGAGCAGGACGTTGCGTTTCTCCCGGTCGACGTCTGCGGCGAAATCCGCAACGACCTGGACACCAGCCCGCGTCATCCCATCATAGCCATGCTGGAGGCTCTCGAAGCTGCGGAGGCCGCCGAGATAGAGGTTCGAGAAGTAGCACGTCGTGTGACGTGCGTTGGGTTCGACGAGGGCAACGTCAATGTGATCGTCACCATCGCGGGCAATCCTGCGAGCAACGCTGGCTCCGCCGGCGCCGCCACCGACGACCACGACTTTTGCCCGGGCTCGGCCGTGAACAGCCGGTGCCGCCAAGGCAGCACCTGCGCAGGCGACGGAGATCATGAAGTGGCGGCGGGCAAGTTCCATGATACTTCCGGGTTCAGCTCATCAACGGTCTTCGCCGCCGCGTTGCCACGCGGCGGCGATGCGAGGCACCGGGGAGGGACGGTGCTTCGCGGGCCGATCATTTGCCGGCGCTCTTGAGATATGCGATCAATGCCGCTCGTTCGTGTTCCTTCTTGAGCCCCGCGAAGGTCATCTTGGTCCCGGCGGCGAAGGTCTTCGGATTTTCCAGGAAAGCGGCGAGGCGAGCATCGTCCCAGACCTCTCCTTCCGACTGCATCTTGGAAAACGCCTTGGAATACTTGTAGCCGTCGACGGTGCCGGGCACGCGCCCGACGACCCCGTTGAGATGCGGCCCGGTGGCATTCTTGGCGCCGTCGCCGATCTTGTGACAGCTCTGACATTTCTTGAAGACCGTCTTTCCCGCCTCGACGAGCTCGTGATCCATGCCCTCGGCGGATGCGGTCTCAACAGTTTTCGCGGCCTCGGCCGGCGTTTCCTTAGAGGCCGTGTCGGTTGCTGTCGCCGGCTCGGCGGCCTCCGATTTCTGCTGCACCGGCGCCTGGCCCGTGATGTCGGGCAAGGTTCCGGCCGGCTTACCGTCCGCGTCCGTCGGTGTTACCTTCAATTCCACGGCCCGCTTGGTGACCTTCACCGGACCGCGGCAGTCCTTCATGCAGGGTTCCTTGCTGAAGAGCGGGTACTCCGCTTCCGAGCGATCGTCCGCATAGAAGCCCTGGTTGTTCGGCAGCTGGACCTCGTTGAAATTGTCCTTCGACAGCACGAAGTCATCTTCTACCAGCCCGTTCGAATAGAGCAGGAAGGCGACGATCGCGTAGGTCTCGTCGACCGAGACCGTCTGCGCGCTGCCGAAAGGCATCGAGCGGTGCACATAGTCCCAGACGGTCGACAGATGCGGCCAGTAGCTGCCGATGGTCTTCACCGGACGCCGGTCCTTGAGCGAACCCTGTCCACCTGCCAGAACCGGCCATGCGTCCAGTCCCTCGGCGAACTCGCCGTGGCAGGCTGCGCATTTCTCGCCGAAAACTGCTTCACCTGTGGTGACGTCGCCGGAGCCGGGACGAAGTCCCTTGCCGTCCGGAAGGACCGTGACGTCCCAGGCATCGATCTCTTCCGGAAGCGCAGGACGGCCAAGTCCGATCTTCTCGGCAAGGACCGGAGTTGCGCTGACCGAGAGCAGGAGCAGCGCTGAAAGCACAAACTTACGCGATTTCGACATTCTCGACCTCTCCGTTCGCTCTCAGCCACCAGGTCTGGATGGAATTGTTGTGATAGACGTTGTTCAGCCCGCGGATCGCGCGCAGTTCGTCCTTGGTCGGCTGGACATAGCCGGTCTCATCGGTTGCTCGGGACTGCAGGAACATTTCCGAGCCGTCCCAGTCGATGTCCAGATGGAAGCGGGTGAGCGCCTTCGACCTGACATCACCGGTGAGCCGCGCCTCCTGCCAGTTGCGGCCGCCATCGAGCGAAACGTCGACGCGGGTGACCTTTCCGTTGCCGGACCAGGCAAGCCCCGTGATCACCAGCGGGCCCTTGCCGTGCCGGACCGGAGCCTGGGGCGAAGGCGAGGTGATGACGGACTTCGCGTCCATGACCCAGGTCCATTTGCGGGCGCGCCCGTCGGGCATCAGGTCGGTGTATTTCGAAGTTTCCTCGCGGCTCTCGACAGCCTGATCGTAGACGCCGATGCGCCGGAGCCATTTGATCCACATATTGCCTTCCCAGCCGGGAACGACGAGACGAACGGGATAGCCGTGCTCCTTGCGCAGCGCCTCGCCGTTCGCGATGAAGGCGACCAGCACGTCGTCCATGGCCTTGTCGAGCGGCATCGACCGTCCGTTCGACGAGGCGTCATGGCCCTCGGCGTAGATCCACTTGCCCTCAGGCTTTACACCCGCCTCTTCGAGGAGGAGGCGCAGCGGCACGCCGACATATTCCATGTTGTGGATCATGCCCTGGGTGAACTGGCAGCCTTCGAGCTGGGCGCCGCCCCATTCCATCCCACCATTGGCGGCGCATTCCAGGAAGGCCGTCGCCGTCGCGCGTGGAAAACGCGTCAGGTCCTCGAAGGTGAAGACGAGGGGCGTTTCGACGAGGCCGTCGATCATCAGACGATAATCGGTTTTCGACATCTCGATTGAGCCGGAATGGTGACGTTCGAATGCGCAGCCCTGTGGTGTGATCGTGCCTTCGAGGGCGTGGATCGGCGTGAAGTTGATCGAGGAGACTGGGCTCTCTGTCAGCCACGAGACGTTACGGCGCACCACATGGCTCTCGAACTGGATCGGCATGCCGTATGGCGTCGCGTCGACAGGGTCGCCGAAAGCGGAAGCCCAAGGCTGGACTTCGGTGATTAGCGGGTCAGGTTGGGCTGCACGGGCGGTCCCGGCCCCCGCGACCAGTCCGGCAGCAGTCAGCGCCGAATTACGCAGAAAGCCGCGCCGTGATGTGCCGCTTGTAGATTCGTCGGACATGGCGAACGCTCCTTATTCTCTCAGATTCCAGCAATTTTGACGGAGGAGCCGGGTGTGACCTTCACGGTCCCGAGCTTTCGGACGTGGCTTTCGATAACGTCCCAGATCTGCGGACCTTCGGTGCCCTGGTTGACGGAGGCCCAGCCAGCAACGGTATAGCTCTTGCCGGCCTCGACGGCCTTTCCGCTGTCGGAGAGTACCATGTCGGAAATCCGGCTGCCGATCGGCTGGCCGATGTCGATGGTGAAGCCGATGCCGCCGACGCGGACCATGTCGCCACCCTGCTGGTAGTAGGGGTCGGTGTTGAACAGATTGTCGGCGACGTCTTCGAGAATGGTCTTCAGCGTCTCGCCGGTCATTTCCGTCCGGTAGCAGGCGCCGTAGGTCATCGAGGTGACGTTGTGGATGTCCTCACGGGTGATCGCGTCGCCGGGCATCAGCGTCGTGCCCCAGCGAACGCCGGGCGACATCGCGATCTCCGCATCCCGCTCGGATCGTATCGCATCGCAGATGAGATTGTCCCAGGTCCCGTTGAAGTTACCGCGCCGATAGAGCAGGCTCTCGGTGGTCCCGATCTTCTCTTCGAGCTTTTCCTTGTGTGGTGCGCGCTCGTTGTCGACAAGCGCCGCCATTTCCGGATCCGGCGCGATGACGTCTGCGAAGATCGGAATGAGCTTGTGCCGATATCCCATCATGCGACCGTCGCGCACGTCGAGATCGACGCGGCTGACGAATTTACCGTTCGAGCCGGAAGCAATGAGGATTGTTTGCCCGATGACCACCGGCTCGGGTACCGCGTCATGCGTGTGGCCCGTGAGGATCACGTCGATCCCCTTGACCCGGCTCGCCATCTTGCGGTCGACGTCGAAGCCGTTGTGCGAGAGGCAGACGACCAGATCGGCGCCTTTGGATTTGACCTCGTCGACCATCTCCTGCATTCGCTCTTCGCGAATGCCGAAGGAGTATTCCGGGAACATCCAGCCCGGGTTTGCTATCGGCATATAGGGGAATGCCTGGCCGATTACGGCAATCTTGGCACCTCCACGCTCGAAGAAGCTGTAGGGTTCGAAGGCCGGCTCGTTCCACTCGGAATCGTAGATATTGGCGCCGAGGAAGGGGAACGGCAGCGCGTCGACGATCTCCTTCACCCGTTCGGTGCCATAGGTCCATTCCCAGTGGCTGGTCATGGCGTCGACCTTGAGCGCGTTCATGATGTTCACCATGTCCTGGCCCTTGGTCAGCAGCGAGGTCATCGAGCCGTGCCAGGTATCGCCCCCGTCGAGCAGGATGGCTTCCGGGCGAGCGGCGCGGATCGCCTTGACGACGGTCGCCACCCGATCCATGCCGCCCATCTTGCCATAGGTCTTGCCGAGTGCCTCGAAATCCTCGCAGGTCAGGGCGTAGGCTTCGGCAGATGCCGGCTTGAGCTTGAACGTCTCGATGAAATCTCTGCCCGTCAGGTGCGGCGGGCGGCCTTTCGCCTCGCCGACTCCGAGATTGATTTCAGGTTCGCGGAACCAGATCGGCTTCGTCTGCGCATGAATGTCGGTGATGTGGATCAGCGTGACGTTGCCGTAATCCTCGAACGCCAGCAGACTGTCCTGCGTTAAGGCCTGCTGCGCTGCGAGCTTCGACCAGTTTCCGAAGCCTGAGAGGCCGTATATGGCGGAGACCGCCACCGATGCCTGCAGAAACTCGCGCCGGTTGATCATGTCCGTTCCTCGAAAAATGCGCAGCAAAACCCGCCCGGAAACCAACGCGCCGGAGCCTTGCCGTGGTGAATACGAATGTTTGTGCGGGACCGCCGCGATCAGGCGCGGCGGCCCGTTCCGTCAGGGTCTGACGCCGACGCCCTCGATGGCGAGACCGTTGCCACGGGAGGCGACATAGAGTTCGAGCGCCTTGAACTCTTCGGAGCCCGCCTTGAAGGTTTCGGCTCGCGTATCGCGGACGCAGCCGACGAAGCGTTGCTGCGCCGAAACGATATCCGCATCCTTCAGGCGATAGACGGGAAAGCCGGACGTCTGCCCCTGGCTCAGGTGGTCGGCCCGGATCAGCTTCCCGTAGTTGTTCTCGTGGCAGCTTGCGCAGGACATTTCGAGCTGACCGTAGCGGGTGTAGTAGATGTCCTTGCCCTTCTGCCAATAGGAGGCAGCCGGACCGTCGATCGCCACGTTCTGGATGATGCCACGGGACTGCAACGAGATGAGCGCCAGCATGTCCTTCATCTTGCCGGAGGTGACGCCCCATTTTTCGAGGCCCATGCGATCCGTGACGCACTGGTTGATGTAGTCTTCCATGATCATCAACTTGCCGGATTTCTCATCGACGCGCGGAAGAACGGCACGCAGACCCTTCATGCTTTCCGGTCCGTTGTGACAGCTGGCGCAGGACTCGCCTTTCGTCCCCATCGACTGGTTCCACAGATCGCGACCGCGGTCGGCAAACACCATGCCGGGGTTGTCGAAGTCGTCCTTTTCCATCGCGCGGGTGTCGTCCTCGCGGAAATGCCAGCCCGACCAGATCGTATCGAAGGCGCCTTCGAGATGGGCAGGCGCCGGGGCGCTGGTCACCAAGGTGACCGGGCCGTCGTCCGTCTCAATCTCCAGCGTGTCCTCGACCGGGTCCGCACCGGCCGGGCCGGCAAGGCAAAGGCCGAGAACGGCGGCGAGTGTCGCTTTGCTGAAACTTGGCATGTCTGTCTCCTCCCTAGATCAACATGCGGCTCAGGCAACCCCGATTGGCTTCTTGTCTTCGTAAACGGAACCGTCGTCGTCGTACCAGGTGAACTTGAATTCGCCCGCGGAATCGACCTTGGCGGCGAACTCGAAGTACGGATTGGTCGAAACGGCGGGATCGATGGCGACATCGACGACATTGTTGCCGTTGAAGTCGCAGGTGAAACGATTGATGATGGAGCGCGGAATGATCTTGCCGTCGGCGTCCTTGCGCTGTCCGGACTCCATCTTGTGGCTGATCAGCGCCTTGATGGTCACGATCTCGCCAGCCTTGGCCGACTTCGGCACTTTCACGCGCGGTTTTGCATCCGATGCCATGTTGTCTCTCCTCCTAAATCGATCAGCCGCCGCAGCCGCCGATGGTGACCTTCACGGTCGATTGCGCCTTCTTGATCGAGCCGTCCGCCATCTTTGCATAGGCAATGACGTTCTGCGTCTTGGCGAGGCGGATGCGGGTTGCGACCGACTGACTGCCGGCCGCCGGCCCGAACTTGAACGTCGCAACGGCCGGCTCGGGGTTGCCTTCGGCGAGCAGCAGGATCGCGACCGCGCCGGGCGCATCGACGGATACCGGAACGGTATTGCCGTTTTCCGCGATCTCAGGAGCTGTCAGGGTGATGCCGTCACTGCCGGCTTCAGCGCCGCCGGTGAAGTCCTTGGTCAAGGCCTCGATTGCAGCCGCTGCCGCGGGCAGCGGAAGGGCCAGTGCAGCGATCCCGCCGACGCCGGCCAAAAGAACGTTTCGTCTCGTAAAGTTCATATTTCGCTCCTCTCGAACGTCGCCTGCATCACTCTTTGAGCGTGAGCAGGTACGCCACCACGTCTTCGATCTGTTGGGCATTCAAGATTGGCGGCAGGGGCCCTTCGGGCGCCTTGCCGGTGTAGCCGTTGCCGGGACGGACATAGCCGTCGGTCTTGTAGAACGCCGGCATGAAACTGCCCTGGAAGGTCATCTTCGCGTTGGCCACGATCCCTCGCAGCTGCGCTTCCGAGTAACGGTCGGCGACCCCGTCGAGCGGCGGCGCGATGTTGCCCTGGAAGGACACTTCCGGCAGCTTGCTGATCTGATGGCAGGCCACGCAATTGCCGAGCGCATTGGTGGTCATCACCTTCACGCCGGCGACCGGATCTCCCGGCTTTCCGGACAGCGACATTTCGATGGCGCCTTCGTGAAATACGGTCGCGGATGGTGCGGTGTCGCTAAGGGCCGGCGTGGCAGCGGATCCCAAAACCACTGTTGCCAGACAGAACTGCCATTTCATCCTCTCCTCCCTCTTCTCTCCTCGGATACGTTAGCTTGACTGCCAATCCATAACAATAGCCCTATATATATATTTTTGAATAACCTTATAGTGCTTTGATATTCATCAGGTATTTTGGCATTACGGGTTCACCTGCCGGGCAAGAAATTTCTGAAAGTGCTCTCCGGAAGCATAGCCGTGATCGCGAATCCAGGTGAGCAGAGCGCTTGTGGTCCCCTTGCCAAAGGCGCCAGGCATCATGGCGACCGAGGCCTCCGCCGCGGTCTGGTTCGGCTTCACGTCTTCCGGCAGGAAGATGAGCGTTGGTGTAAACATGACACCCCAGCGCACCGCCATTTCCTTCTCCGGCAGGACGGTTCCGTCGAAGTCGGTCACCTCGACATCGCCGAAAAGGTTCATCTGCACGACGAAGTAACTGTCGCGGATGAGCTGATCGATCGTTGGGTCGGGAAACACTTCCTCATGCATCCGGGTGCAGTAGATGCACCCGCGCTGTTCGACGATGACGAGGAGCCGCTTGCCCTCGCGGTTGGCCTCGGCGAGGTCATCGCGCAAGTCCTTGAACGTCTCACGCAACCAGGTCGGCTTGTGCAGTCCGTCGTCTCCCAGCTCCGCGGCAGCGGCCGGTGCGGAGACGAACCCGCCGAGGATCAACAATGCGGAAGCGAACAGCAGTCGTACCGGGTGCATGTGTCATTCTCCTCTCGACTACTTTAGCGTCGCCGACCAGTCGAAGTTCCGGATCAGGGCGTCTGCGATCAGGTTGACCGAATTGGTCGCGATCAGGATGCCGAAGATGATCAGCATCAGGCCCATGAGTTTTTCGACATGCCCCATGAGTGCGCGGTGGCGGCCGACGAAAGCAAGGAATGGCCGTGCAAACAGAGCCGCGACGACGAACGGCAACGTCATCCCTATACCGTAGGCGAGGAGGAGCATGCCGCCGCGCCAGAGGTCTCCCATTCCGCTCGCGACCATCAGGATCGCCGCCAGAGCGGGTCCGACGCAAGGCGTCCAGCCGAAGCCGAAGGCGAGCCCCATGAGATAGGCGCCACCGAGCGTCGTCGGGTTGGCCGTCGATTGCACCCGCGCTTCCCGGTAGAGAAATGCGATGCGGAGGACGCCGAGGAAATGCAGCCCGAAAACGATCAATACTGCCGCGGCGACCCAGGAAAGCGTCTCCTTCCATTGCAGGAAGAGGTGACCAAGGGCTGTGGCGCCAAGCCCGAGCAGCACGAAGATCGTGGTGACGCCAAGGGCGAACGCAACGGCCTGCACAAAGAGCCTGCGCTGGGCGCCGGCTGCGATCCGCTCGCCGTCTCGCAGTTCCTGCATTGATAGCCCCGCCATGTAGGACAGGTAGAAGGGCACCATCGCCAGAATGCACGGCGACAGGAAAGACAGGAGCCCCGCCGCAACGGCCCCGCCGTAACTGATCTCCAGCATGGCTTCCTCCCAAGCGCCGCCCAGACCTATCGAGACTCCGCGATCACGAACTTGCTTTCGCGCGAGTTTGAAATTAGAATATCTCTATATTTATATGTGGTCTGTCAATATGTCCCAGCGACGCCTCCTGTTCGTGATCGGCCTTTTCCTTCTGCCGGCTCTGCCGGCGGACGCCGCTATGGAATTGCTGATGTTCGAGCAGCCCGGCTGCCTCTATTGCGCCCGCTGGAACGAGGAGGTGTCGCAGGAGTATCCCAAGACGCGCGAGGGTCGCCTTGCGCCGCTTCGCCGCCTTGATCTCCACGGCAAATTGCCGCCGGACCTGACGATCGCCAGATCGCCTGTCTTCACGCCCACCTTCGTCCTGGTCGTCGACGGCGTGGAGAAGGGGCGAATCGAAGGTTATCCCGGTGAGGACTTCTTCTGGGCTTTGCTGGACGGCCTGATCGGCGACGCCGATGCGGCGGTGACAAAGTGAAAAATACCCTGTCCGGATCGTCCATGAGGCAGTATACGAGGCTAAGGCACAGTATCCACGTGCCCGAAGACAGCCTGTCGCGGCAATCTGTTGCGTCCGCTCGGGCACGGGGGACGCGCGCAATCGCATCGGTTCGAAGCGCGTTCACCCGAAGGGATGTGAAGGACGTGAACAAGGTGGCCATGCCAGCGCCAGGGGAGGGCGCGTTGGAGAAGCTGATCGATCGCGCCGATAGTGTGTCGAAGTTTCTGAAGGCGTTGGGGCACGACGGCCGGCTGACTATCCTGTGTCATCTGGTCGATGGTCCCAAGAGCGTGACAGAACTGGAAAATCTGCTCTCCGCCCGGCAGGCTGTCGTAAGTCAGCAGCTTGCGCGCCTCAGGCTGGAAGGACTCGTCGCTGCCCGCCGCGACGGCAACGCGATCTTCTATTCGATCCGCGATGCGAAGGCGCGGGAAGCCATCATCTTTCTGGCAGATCTGTTCAAGGAAGCGGCAGACATCTGATCTCTTCGGGGAGGAAGAGCAATGGTAACACTACCGGTCGGGTTTCTGGCGGCGCTCGTCGGCCTCGGTGGCGGCCTGGTCCTGGGGCTGGGTTGGCGCCTTGGAGGTTTGTGCACGCTGGCTGCACTGGAGTCCGCCGTCTATGGCGGTGACCAGAAACGTCTGCGTTTGTGGGGGGTCGTCGTCGGTGTCGCAATTCTCGGGACCCAGTTCGGTGCCTGGGCGGGGCTGATCAACCTTCAAGGAACACTCTACCACGCCTTCGTGTGGAATCCTTTCGCCTCAATCGTCGGTGGATTGCTTTTCGGCTACGGCATGGCGCTTGCGGGCAATTGCGGTTTCGGCGCCCTTGCGCGTTTCGGCGGAGGGGATGTGCGTTCGCTTGTTCTCGTGGTCGTGATGGGGGTAGTCGGATTTGTCGCTCTTTCCGGCCCGCTCGCGCCGCTGCGCACATTGCTGTTTCCGCAGCCAGAGGCGACGGCGCCCCAGGGCATTGTCCACGATCTCCAGGCGTTTCTCGGTATACCGGCGGCGGTGACGATCGTAGCGACCGCGGTAGCCTGCCTGGTCTGGGGTCTCTCCAACGAGCGCCTTCGCAAGGACTGGCGCATGCTCGTCTGGGGCGTTGCGGCCGGGGTCGCCGTGACGTGGTGTTTTGCCGGCACCTCCTACCTCGAAGAGATCAGCCTCGGTGCCGTATCGCCGGAGGGGCCATCCTTTACCGCGCCGATAGGTCGAACCTTGATCTATCTGATGACCTCGACCGCTGGCGGGATCACCTTCTCCGTAGGGTCGGTGGCCGGTGTCATTCTCGGCGCCTTCATCGGGTCCAGCATCAAGGGCACCTTCGTCTGGGAAGCCTGCGAGGACCCGCGGGAACTGGGACGGCAGGTCGGAGGAGCCGCGCTCATGGGCATTGGCGGGGTCGTTGCCATGGGGTGCTCGATCGGGCAGGGCGTCTCGGGCGTCGCCGTGCTGGCGTGGTCGGGACCGGTCACGCTGGCTTGCATCGTCCTCGGCGCCCTGTTCGGATTGCGCCAGCTGATCGGCGGATTCCAGAGGATTTGATGCCTGGCCGAGGCGAGGTGTCGCGCTGCTTCAGCTCAAGAGACCGTTGCCGCCCTGGCGTGGCGCAGAGCCCGCATGACGGCGCCGAGTATCCCGGCGCGCGGTCCGAAGCGGCGTCAGATGCTGCCTCAGGAGCTCGCCGTCGAAGACTGACGGACATCGAAAGAGAGAGCCTGCGGTCGGTCGCGGAGGGTCGACACAGTGATCGGCGGTGGATGTGAAGGGGCTCTTTGGCGCCCGCTGCATTCGCTCAGCCACCCTATTGCGGGAACGCTTCTTCACCTGAAACCGTGGCGACCAGATCATAGAAGTCCCAGTCTTGCTTGGACTGCTCCGGCGCCTTCACGCGCAGCAGGTACATATCGTGGAGCATGGTCCCGTCTTCCCGAATGCGACCGCCTTTCACAAACATGTCGTTCAAAGTGGTGCTGCGCAACCGTGCGATGACGGCATCCGGTTCCGTGCTGCCGGCTGATTCGACTGCTTTCAGGTACTGCAGCGTGGCCGAATAGTCGGCCGCCTGCAGCGACGAAGGCATGCGGTTCTTTCGAGAAAAGAAGCGCTCCGCCCATCGACGGCTGTCCGCGTCGCGGGTCCAGAACCAACTGTCGGCAAGATAGAGATCCTGTGCTTCCTCAAGGCCCATCTCGTGGATGTCGTCGATGAAGGTGAGCAGGCCGACCAGCTTCATCCGCCCGGTCAGGTTCATCCTCTCCATTGCGCTCATGGCTTTGAGGAGTTCGGCATGTCCGTTCGCAAGGCCCAGCACTTCTGCATTGCTGTCACGTGCGGCCGCCAGAAACGGGGTGAAATCGTTCTCCCCATGCGGGTTCTTGACCGAGCCGACCACCACGCCGCCTGCCTGTTCAACGGCCGCGGTGCCGTGTGCCTGGAGCTCGCGGCCGAACGGATAGTCCGCGGTCACGTAAAACCAGCGCTTCAGACCCTGGCGTGTCAGTGCCAGCCCCGGAACCGTTGCCAGTGCCACGGTGCTGTAGGCGTACTGGATGATCGACGGCGCAGCTCGTTCGCGCGTTTGCACGGAGGTGCCGGCGCCAACCACAAGGATCGGCTTGGAGTGCTGTGCCGCAACCGCAGTCATCGCCAGGCTCGTATCGGAATTGACACCGCTGATGATCACGTCGACGCCTTCGTTCTCGTACCAATGTTGTGCGATCGCTGCGGCTTCCCGCTCGTCGTTCCGGTGATCACCGAGCACGAGTTCGAGCTGATGGCCGGCAACCATTCCGCCCAGATCGTCGATTGCCATTCGGATGGCCTCCGCGCCACCATTGCCGTCGACGCTCTCGTACGGGCCGGAAAGGTCGGTGCAGAGACCGATGCGGATCTTGTTTGCTTGCATTGTTCTGGTCCTCTTGGTTCCTTCTTCAGACTTGCTGCGGCTTGTCCAGGATGCCGCAGTCCCACCGAGCCCCCTCGACCAGGTCCGATGCCGCCGCTGACTGCCGTGGCATGTTTTGGCCCTCATCGATGACCGCCTGACGACGCTCTATCGTGCGCGCCGAAGAATCATGCCGCCGTGGTGAAGGGTGTTCAGGTCCACGAACCTGCCATCTGCCGTGAAGCCGGTGTCGTCCCAGTACTCGATATAGTCGCCGCGGATCTCATACCGCCCCTGATAGGCGCTCTCGCGGGTTCCGCGCGCCTCATCATAACGGCCATTTGGCAGAAGCGCGTGGCGCACGCGACCGTCGTCCGTTACCCACATGCCGGTATAAGGATGTTCGTGCATAATCTCGCTCTCATGTGATTTGCCGGAAGCGTTAGAGGAATTATTGAACGATCATGTGCCGCAAAGGGCCAGTGTTCGGAGGCAATCAGCCTAGCCAGCGTCCTGTTCATCTGAACATTCTTCATATCCTCTGACTGTTGCAGATCGCAGCGTATGCCCGAGATATAATCGCTTTGCGGCCCTTGGCGAGTTGCCAAGCGAGACATGCCCTGGTTAGTCTGGCTGGACAATGCCCGATGAGCTCGAAGGAATTTCCGTTTTCCTTGCCATCGCCGAAGCGCGAAACTTTCGCCTCGCCGGTGAGCGGCTGGGCGTGACGCGTTCGGCGGTCAGCCAGGCCTTGCAGCGTCTCGAGGACAGGATAGGTGCCACCCTCGTGCAACGTACGACGCGCAGCATGCACCTGACCGAAGCCGGGCAGCTGCTTTTTGATGCGATAAGTCCGTCGGTGCGCGATGTGAGGGAGGCAATCGAGGCGGTCCGTGACGTGCAGGCAAAGCCGCGTGGGCTGCTTCGGATAGCGGTTTCGTCAATCGCCGAACGCTTCCTCTCTGGCCGCTTTCTCGGCGGCTTTATCGCGGCGCATCCCGGGATCACGCTGGACATCACAGTCACGGATGAAGAGTTCGACATCGTCGAAGCGGGATTGGATGCGGGTGTGCGCCTGGGAGAGGTGATCGAGCAGGACATGATTGCCGTCCCCGTGTCCGGCCGCCAGAGGCAGTGTGCAGTTGCAGCCGCAAGCTATCTCGAACGGCACGGCGCCCCCATTCATCCGCGTGACTTGGTGAACCACGTCTGCATCGGCTGGCGCCCGCGAACCGACCTTGCGCCATACCGGTGGGAATTTTCCGAGGACGGCCGCGATTTTGATGTCGCAGTCGACCCAGCCGTGACGACAAACGACATGCGCGTCATGCTCCGCCTTGCACGCGCTGGCGTCGGGATCACTTTCGGCGTCTTCGAAACCTTCGAGCACGACGTCGAACAAGGCGAGCTATTCCCCCTGCTGGAAGAGTACTGTCCGCCATTCCAGGGCTTCTACCTTTACTATCCGCGCAGACACAGACAGCCGCTCAAGCTCAAGGCGTTGGTCGATTACATTCGGACGCAGACGTTCGGATAGACTTGCCGGATCCTGTCCGGGGTGCCTGATGCGGCCAAGGGGATCACGTTGGGCTGAATCCTCGCCGCGATCTTCAGCCGGCTCCGCATTCTCGCTGCGACCGGAACGCGCCATCTCCGGTGGATTGTTGTTCGCCGGGAAACAGTGAAGTTGGCGGCCGGCATCTACAGCAAGCTTTCAGAACAGTTACCTTCTGCCTCGTCGCCCGTTTCATGCACCGCCGGCAGCGACGGGCGATCGCTGCGCTCGCAGGATCGAACCAAACTCGACAGACTCTCAACTTACACGGAGACAGTCAAATGACGGACTCAACGCGAAACGTGGCTATCATAACAGGTTCCTCCCGCGGCATCGGGGCCGGGATAGCACGACGCCTGGCAACGGACGGGTTCCAGGTGGTGATCAATTACGGCGCTGCCGCCGATGCCGCCGCCAGGCTCGCGAGCGATATCGAAGGAGCCGGCGGAGTGGCCATCGCTGTTCAGGCTGACGTCAGCGATCCGCGCGCAGTCAAGCGGATGTTCGATGTGGCCGAAGACGCATTCGGCGGAGTCGACGTTCTCGTCAACAACGCGGGCGTCATGAAGCTCTCACCCGTCGGCGAGACTGAGGAGGCCAGCTTCGACGACACCATCGCGGTCAATCTCAAGGGAACGTTCAATGGTCTCCGCGAGGCCGCGAAACGCTTGCGCGACGGGGGTCGGATCGTGAGCTTCTCGAGCAGCGTGGTTGGCCTCTATCAGCCAAACTACGGCGCTTACGCAGCCAGCAAGGCTGCAGTGGAAGCCTTGACTCACATCCTGGCCAAAGAACTCGGGCCCCGCGGCATAACAGTGAACGCCGTGGCACCAGGGCCGGTCGCTACGGAGCTTTTCCTCAACGGCAAGGATGAGACGACGGTCGACCGCATCAGGAAGATGATCCCGCTCGGGCGACTTGGCGAGGTTGATGAGATTGCAGGCGTGGTCTCGATGCTCGTCGGTCCCGACGGCGGCTGGATCAACGGACAGGTTGTACGCGCAAATGGCGGGGTTGTCTGAAGAGGGGGTGATCCCCTCAGGCATCCGACTGAGCCTTGCGGAACAGTTCGGTGGCCCAATCGACGAACGCCCTGACGCGCGAGGAGAGGTGGCGGCTCTGCGGATAAAGCAGGTGCACGTCCATCGGCGGTGGTGGGTAGTCCCGCATGACGGCGACCAGTTGCCCGGAGGCGATCTGTTGCTCGACCCGATAGCGTGGGACCTGGATCAGTCCCAGACCTGCGACAGCGGAGGCAGTGTAGATCTCCGCTCCTCGAACAGCGATGTCAAAGGGCAGTGGGACCGACCAGTCCCGTCCGTTCTTTCCGAACTCAAGCGGATAGGGTTGCCCGGTTCCTGACGCGACGTATGCCACCATGCGATGTCCATCCAGGTCGTCCGGCGTCGCTGGGATTCCGAACCGGTCGAGGTAGCCAGGGCTTGCGACGGTGATCTGCGGAAACGAGGCGACCCGCCGACCGGTCAGTGATGAGTCGGCGAGGTCTCCTGCCCGTATGACGCAGTCGACGCCTTCCGTCACGAGGTCGACCATACGGTCGGCCTCGCTGAGGTTCAGAGAAATCGCCGGGTAGCGCCTCATGAAATCGGGCAGGGCGGGCAGCACAAAGAAGCGCGCAATCGTACCCTGCATGTCTATCCGGAGAGGGCCCTTCGGCTCGGCGTCGCGGAAGACGTTCTCCACTTCTTCCAGATCGGCGAGAAGACGGACGGAGCGTTCGTAGTAGAGCGTACCGTCGGGCGTCGGTCTTACACTGCGCGTTGTTCTTTCAAGGAGGCGGACGCCGAGCTCCGCTTCCAGGCGCTGGATCGCATGCGTTGCCGTCGGCCTTGGAATCCGAAGGTCTCGCGATGCCTGAGCGAAGCTCTTGCGCTCCACGATCCTGACGAACAGGCGCATGACATCGAGACGGTCCATGGGCTGCGGTATAGCCGATTGTTCGTGTGAGCGAAACATTGATGTTGTTTGGCGGCGGCTACAGCCAGCGTTCCAAACAGTTAACCTGCGATTGGGAACCACGAGAGCGGGCAGAGCAATGCAAATCCGCGAGCGTTGTGCCCCGTGACCGTCCCCTTTGCGGACCTGGTGAAGGGACCGTGTGCAACTCGGTCACGTCATTCAGCTGCCGCTTCCTGAGTGGCCCGAGAAAGGACACGAACATGCCATTCGCAAACTTCAAGATTCCCCAAGGCGCCTTGACGAAAGCTCAGAAGGAAGAAATCGTCCATCGTACGACGAACATGCTCGTCGACTATTTCAGCGAGGCTGCCCGGCCGCACACGATGGTTCTGATCGAAGAGGTGCTGGACGGAGGCTATGCGCGAGCAGATGAAGTCTTCGTCATCCCGGATGCCTATCGGGCGAGGGACTGAGGCGCCTCTCTACCCCGTTCGACACGGATCGTCGCGTTGAAGCCGGATCGTATGCCGGCTTCAACTGCCGCACGCGCCGCGAACTATTCCGTCCGATCGACGATGGGATCGTGGACCGCCTCCAGCCAATGTCCGAGGCGCGTGCTATCACCATCCACCCGCATCTCGCCGGAGCCTCTCATATGCTGGAGCGCTCTTTGGTATTCCGGATCGGCGCTGCGCAGCAGGTTGAGTGTTCTGGCGGCCGCGGACGTGATCTCGATTGGAACGTCACCGCGTTCGTCTGGATGCACGCCGGTCCTGAACGAGGACCGGCCATTGACGATGTCGAAGCGAATACCTGGCAGGAGGCCGTCGGCTGTCATCGTCCCATCGGTATAGCGCTCTATCAGCGTGAAATTGAGGTCTGTCGCGAGACCGGCGTTCGCAGCCGCATCCAGCATCATCTGCTCCGCCATTTCGAACCACGCGGTGGTACCCTGTCTCATTTTCATATTCATTCCCGGCCGCTCCGTGTTTCGTTGAAAGCACCACGTCTTTCGGCTGTGTCGCGCGGTGCTCGCCCTCAAGCCTTGCGTATCAATCGACAATCAGGACGATCTTGCCCTGCAAATGGCCCTTCGCCGCACGTTCGTGGGCGTGACGGGCCAGAGATAGGGGATAGGTACTGTCGATGAGGATCCGGATCGTTCCATCGACAAGCAGGCGGCCAATCTGCTCCAGTTGCGGGCCGTTCGAGCGGACCTGGGTCGTCGAGACAGTCACGCCACGCTCTTCTGCCTCTCGGGCGCCGGAGAAGCCAAGCGGGAAGACCGGGAAGAGCGCACCTCCGTGCTTCAGGGTGCGAAGAAAACGGTCCGTCTTTGGTCCGCCAACCGTGTCGACCACAAGGTCGACGTCACGGATCACGTCCTCAGGCGCATTTGTCGCGTAGTCGATGAACTGGTCTGCGCCGAGGTCGTGAAGAAGCGCCTCGTTTCTGGCGGAGGCGGCAGCAATAACCTTTGCGCCCTTCCATTTGCCCAGCTGCACGGCCAAGTGGCCGACGCCTCCCGCGGCGCCGTTCACGAGGACGGTCTTGCCGTCGAGCGGCCTCGGTTCATGCTGGTGAGGCTGGAGCGGATTTGGCTCGTCGTGGCCAAGCGCAATCATGAACTGCCAGGCGGTCAGCAACGACATCGGAGCCGCGGCGGCAGTAACGTGGTCGACCTCCGATGGCTTGTGCGCAAGCTCCGGCGCCGGCACGCTCACATACTGCGCATAGGCGCTGCTTTGACCCGCGAGCCCGCTGGGGAAACGCACCATCGAGTAGACCTCGTCTCCCACGGAAAAGCCCTCAACGTCGCTGGCCACCGCCTCGACCACGCCGGAGATGTCCGTCCCCGGAATGGCAGGAAGCGAGATCTCCGGCTGCCACTCGAGAGGGAGCATCCTGTATCCTTCCCGAAGATACCAGTCGGGCGGGTTGAGGCCGACGGCGTGGATGCGAACAAGAACTTCGCCGGCTTTCGGCGCAGGTTTCGGCGCATCGTCGTACCGAAGCACTTCGGGCCCCCCGAACTCATGAAACCGGATTGCCTTCATAAACTGGTCCATTGAAACCTCCATCGTCTGTTCAAGGAGGAGATATGACCTGCACAAGGCATTGATAATCCGGCTGCGATCCGTTTCTATTGTGCCATGAAGGAACAAATGGCACTGGAACGGCTGACGGGCCTGATCGCGTTCGCGCGCGCCGGAGCAATGGGAAGCTATACAGCTGCGGCGCGTTCGCTGGGGATATCGCCCTCTGCCGTCAGCAAAAGCGTACAGAGGCTCGAGCAGCGTCTGGGCGTGTCGCTCTTCACCCGTACGACGCGCTCGCTCACGCTGACACCAGAGGGGCGTGAGTTGCACGCGCACGCACTCAGACTGCTCCATGATGCGGAAGCGATCGAGCAGGTCGCATTGGCGGCGCAATCCGAGCCCTCGGGGCCTCTGCGGATCGCCGCGTCGCTGCCGATCGGCATCCATGTGGTCGCACCCGCGCTCCCAGGGTTCCGCAGCCTTTACCCGAAAGTGTCCATCGATCTGCGGCTCAGCGATGAACGTGTCGATATTGTAGAACAAGGTATCGACGTTGCGGTGCGGATCGGCGAACTGGCGGATTCACGCCTGGTGTCGCGGAGGCTTGCGCCCCACCGCCTCTGCGCGTTCGCGTCGCCCGCCTATATCGCCGCTCACGGCGCCCCGACACATCCAGATGAACTGGAGCGTCACGAGACGGTCAGCCTCCGCTATCAGAGCACAGGACAGATGTTCCGATGGCCCTTCCGGATCGGTGAATTGACGATCGAGCGCCTGCCCGCACCGCGCGTCGTCGTCGATGCCAGCGATGCGCTAATCGCAACGCTGGTCGCGGGTGGCGGTATCGGCATGGCCGCAACATTCGCGGCGGAGCCGTATGTGAGGCGCGGAGAACTCGTGCCGGTGCTGGCGGAGTTCGCGGTCGAGCGGGACAACATCACCGTCCTTTGGCCCGAAAGCCGCAGGACCAGTCCGTCGGTGCGTGCTTTCATTGCTCACCTTCACGAGACGTTTCAGGAACGGATGACGCAGTCGGCGACGGTGTCGTTGTAGTCTGGTCTTTCGCTGCATATGCCGTCGTCGGATCGAGGCCAACCCGGGATGGGAGAGGTTGGAGACGCCTCCGTACGCGCTTGACAAAGATTGGAACGTTCCATATGTTCGTTGGAACGATCCAAATCTAGCAGAGAGGACGGCCATGCGCTGGGCGTTGATCGGGGCGAGCACTATCGCCGCGCAGTATATGATCCGGGCTTTGCGGGCCGAGGGCGGCGAGCTCGTGCGGGTCGTGAGTTCCTCGACCGAGCGCGGCGCCGCCTTTGCCGCGACCCATGCGATTCCCCTCTCCGGCACCAGCGTCGAGGAGGCGATCGCCGATCCCGGCGTCGATGCCGTCTACATCTCCACCACCAACGAGAAACATCTGCCGCAGGCGCTCTCGGCGATCGCGGCCGGCAAGCACGTCCTTTGCGAAAAGCCACTGGCGATGTCGCTTGCCGACGCCGTCTCGATGGTCAGCGCGGCGGAAGACCAGGGCCTCGTCTTCGCCACCAACCATCATCTCCGTTGCGCGGGCAGCCATCGCACCGTGCAGGCCCTGATCCGCGACGGACGGATCGGCCGGGTGCTGTCGCTACGGCTCCATCACGCCGTTCACCTGCCGGAGAATCTGCAGGGCTGGCGCATCAATTCTCCCGCGGCCGGCGGCGGGGTGATCCCCGACATCACCGTGCATGATGCAGACGTCGTCCGCTTTCTCACGGGTGAGGATCCGAAGACCGTGGTCGCGCAGATGGCCGCATCGGGGCTCGGGCAGGGGGTCGAGGATTCAGTCATGTCAGTGTGGTCGATGCCGTCGGGCGTGATGGTGATGAGCCATGAGAGCTTCACCCATCCCTTCGCGGGGACCGGCTTGGAGGTGCATGGCACTGAAGGCTCCGTCTTCGCCAAGGGCGTGATGACGCAGAACCCGGTCGGCGATATCGAACTCGTCACCGCGGCCGGCCGCGAGCCGGTCGCTTACGATCCCCACGATCTTTACGGCGAGGCGGTACGGCGCTTCCACGCGGCTGCCGCCGGCCAAGGCGAGCCGGCAGCGACCGGCTGGGACGGTGTCAAGTCGCTTGCCGTCGCGCTTGCCGTCCGCGAGGCCGCGCTGACGGGCGCCGCTGTCGACGTCGACTATGGAGGTGCCAAGTGAGCAAGCTTGTTTCGCCGGCGGTAGCCGTAGCGCGCATCCCCGACGGTGCGGTGGTCACGGTCTCATCCTCCTCCGCCCTCGGTTGTCCCGACCTTGTCCTGGAGGCGCTGGGCAAGCGCTTCGACGACGAAGGCCATCCCGTCGGCCTGACCATGCTCCACCCGATCGCCGCCGGCGACATGTACGGCGTCAAGGGCATCGACCACATCGCCAAGGACGGTCTCATCAGCCGCGTTCTCGCCGGCTCCTATCCGTCCGGCCCGTCGAGCCTGCCGATGCCCGAGATCTGGAAGATGATCGTCGAAGATCGCATCGAGGCCTATAACGTACCCTCCGGCATCATGTTCGACATGCACCGCGAGGCAGCCGCCCGCAGGCCGGGTGTCCTCACCCGCATCGGTCTCGACACCTTCGTCGATCCGCGGCGCGAAGGTTGCGCCATGAATGCAAAGGCCGCCGCCCGACCAATCGTCACGCGGGTGGAGTTCGCCGGCGAGACCTGGCTGCATTTTCCGAACATCGTACCGGACGTCTGCATCCTTCGGGCCACGACCGCCGACGAGCGTGGCAACCTCACCTATGAACATGAGGGAGCCTATCTCGGCGGCCTGGAACAGGCAATCGCCGTGCGCAACCATGGCGGTCTGGTGATCGCGCAGGTGCAGCGCATGACGGCTGCCGGCAGCCTCAGGCCGCACGACGTGCGGGTGCCGGGTCACCTCGTCGACCTCGTGGTCATCGATCCCGACCAGAAGCAAACCTGCGAGACGCCTTACGATCCGGCGATATCGGGCCAGATCATGCGGCCGTGGTCGAGCTTTAAGCTCGCCGAGCACGGTGTCGAGAAGGTGATCGCGCGCCGGGCCGCACTCGAGCTGAAACGTGGCATGACGGCCAATCTCGGCTTCGGCATCAGCGCGCAGGTGCCGCGTATCCTGCTTGAGGAAGGCCATCCCGATGCGGTGACCTGGGCGATCGAGCAGGGCGCCGTCGGCGGAATGCCGCTTACCGACTTCGCCTTCGGCTGCGCCTCCAATGCCGACGGTTTCGTGCCTTCGCCGCAGCAGTTCATCTATTTCCAGGGCGGCGGCTTCGATGTCTCCTTCCTCTCCTTCCTCGAGGTCGACGTCGAGGGCAACGTCAACGTCTCCAAGCTCGGCAAGAAGCCCTATCTCACGGCCGGTTGCGGCGGTTTCGTCGATATCACCGCACAGGCGCGCAAGATCGTCTTCTCCGGCTGGTTCGAGGCGGGTGCGGAGGTGCAACTGACTGGGGAGGGCATCCGCGTGACCAAGCCGGGCAAGTTCACCAAGATGGTGGAGAAGGTCGAGCACGTGACCTTCTCCGGCCGGCGGGCGCGCACCGAGGGCCAGGACGTCCTCTACGTCACGGAGCGCTGCGTCATGCGGCTCACCGACGATGGGCTCGTCGCCACCGAGATCATGCCCGGTATCGAGCCGGAGCGGGACATCCTCATGGCCTCTCAAGGGAGGGTCAAGGTCGCGCCGGACGCGGCAACCATCGATCGCAGGCTTCTGTCCGAGGCGCCGATGGGGTGGACGCCATGAGCACAGTTCATCTCGAGATCCACGGCCGGCTCGCGGAGATCCGGCTCGACAATCCCGCCAAGCTCAACGCCTTCACTGTCGCGATGCTGCAGGAATTCGCCGGTCATCTCGACATCGTCGAGCACCGGACTGATGTCGCCTGCCTGATGGTGACGGCAGAAGGGGAGCGTGCCTTTTGCGCCGGGGCGGACATCAACGCCTGGGGAGGCCTTTCGCCGGCGGAATTCGCCCGCCACTGGGTTCGCGACGGCCACCGCATCTTCGACCGGCTCGCGCGGTTCTCGAAACCCGTGATCGGCGTGATATCCGGCCACGCCTTCGGCGGCGGGCTGGAACTTGCCGCAGCCTGCGACATCCGGGTCATGGCACCGAAGGCGACGCTTGCCCTTCCCGAGGCCCATGTCGGCATCGTCCCGGGCTGGTCGGGCACGCAGCGGCTTGCCCGTCTGCTGCCGGAACCTGTCATCAAGGAGATGGCGCTCTTCGGACGCCGCATCAGCGCCGAACGCGCGCTGCAGCTCGGTTTCGTCGCGGAGATCGCGGATGATCCTCGCCAGGCGGCCATCGAGATTGCTGCAAGGGTCACTGACCTGTCGCCACGGGCCGTCGAGGTCGCCAAGTTCATGATCCATGCCGGATGCGGTGAGGATCAGGCAGCAATGGTCGAGGCGCTCGGCAGCGCCGCGATCGCTGCCAGCGCCGACCGCAACGAAGGTGTCGCGGCCTTCCGTGACAAGCGTAAACCGGTTTTTTCGGGAGAGTGACCATGAGCGACATGACCATGACCTCCGCCGTCGAGGCAGTCCTGCCGAAAGCCCCCTTCGAGGGCCGGCACCTGATCGACGGCGTCTGGAAAGGAAGTCTCGACGGCGAGACTTTCGAGCGGACCTCGCCCTCGCACGGCATTCTCGTCAGCCGCTCCGCCCGTGCCGGTCGGACGGAGACGGAAGCCGCGATCGGTGCGGCGCGCAAGGCCTTCGACGACGGACGCTGGAGCCGCATTACCGGCAAGGAGCGCGCGACGCTCCTCCTGAAAGTCGCCGACCTGATTGAAGCCAATGTCGAGCGGATGGCTCTGCTCGAGACGCTCGAAAGTGGAAAGCCGATCAGCCAGGCGCGCGGCGAGATTGCCGGCGCGGCCGATCTCTGGCGCTATGCGGCGTCGCTTGCCCGCACGATGCACGGCGACAGTCATAATTCGCTCGGCGATGAGATGCTTGCTATCGTGCTGAAGGAGCCGATCGGGGTCGTTTCGATCATCACGCCGTGGAACTTCCCCTTCTGGATCCTGAGCCAGAAGCTGCCCTTTGCGCTCGCCGCCGGCTGCACCTGCGTCATCAAGCCGTCGGAGATGACGCCGTCGACAACGGTCATCCTCGGCGAAATCCTGCTTCAAGCCGGGCTGCCGGCGGGTGTCGTCAATATCGTTCTCGGCTTCGGCCAGCCGGTCGGCGCGCTGATGGCGGAGCATCCGGACGTCGACATGGTAAGTTTCACCGGCTCGACCGCGGTCGGCAAGGCGATTGCGGGGGCCGCCTCTGCGACACTCAAGAAGGTCGCGCTGGAGCTCGGCGGCAAGAACCCGCAGGTCGTGTTTCCGGATGCCGACCTCGAAAGCGCCGCCGATGCGATCACCTTCGGCGTCTATTTCAACGCCGGTGAATGTTGCAATTCCGGCAGCCGCATCATCGTCCACGAGGATATTGCCGAGACACTGGTCGAGAAGGTCGTGGCGCTTTCGAAGAAGGTGGCCTTCGGTGATCCGCTCAATCCCGAAACGCAGGTTGGCGCGATCATCTCGCAGGCCCACCAGGAGAAGATTGCCGGCTATGTTGCGGACGCCCTGGCGGCCGGAGCAAGCGTCAAACTCGGGGGCGCGCCCGTTTCGCATCCCGGTCTGCCGGGCCGTTTCTTCGCGCCGACCGTGGTCACCGGCGTGACCGCCGACATGGCGATCGCGCGCGAGGAAGTCTTCGGGCCGGTGCTCTCGGTACTCACCTTCCGCACGCTGGAGGAGGCGATCGCACTCGTGAACGATGCATCCTACGGACTGTCAGCCGGGGTGTGGAGCGAGAATGTCCACACCTGCCTTGCCTTCGCGCGTCGCGCCGAGGCGGGCACGGTCTGGACCAATACCTGGATGGACGGTTTCCCGGAAGTTACCTTCGGCGGGTACAAGCAGAGCGGCCAGGGCCGGGAGAACGGACGCTACGGGCTTGAGGAGTTCCTCGAGATCAAATCGGTCGTCATGCGGGTCGGTCGCACCCGGGCGAACTGGGTGAGGATGTGAGGACACTCCTATGACCGTCGAACCCATCGCCCGCCATCGCCCTCGAACCGGAGCCCCGCCGTCAGGTGAGGATTACCTGCAGCTTCTCGACATCCGTGCCGTCGATGCGCTTCAGAAGCAGGCGCCCGAGATACTCGCCCGCGGCGGTGAGGTCCTCGTAGATCGCCTCGACGCCGGGCTGGATGTCCGAGAGGAGCCGCGAGGTCTGCTTGGCGACGATGTCGTATTCACGTCCGAGCGCCCAGCCGCCGTCGGAAAGCCCGGTGATCGCCGCCATGGCGGAGACCTCGCCGGGGCAGATCAGTGCGTCGGGGGGATCGGGCCGCTGCAGCCGCGTCCGGAAATAGTCCCGAACCATGCCGGCGGTGGAATCGAGCGTGACGCCCTCGGCGAGCTCGAAGGCGATGCCCGCCTCGCGCACCGCCGTCATGAAGCCGTGCAACATGTGCTGGCTGAAGGTGAGATGCTTCGGCGGCAGGATGATCGTCAGTTTGTGGCGGCCCTTGGCGATCAGGCGGCGGGCGGCCTCGTAGGCGAAGGCGTAGTTGTCGTAATCGACGAACGGATGCGGGGTGCTGAATTCCGTCCTGCCGTGGCTGACGAAGGGGAAGTCCTTCTCGATCAGGAACCTGACACGGGGATCGAGAACCTCGGTCCGGGTGAAGATGATGCCGTCGGCGAGATTGTTGCGCACGATATTCTCGACGGCTTCGACATTCGAGGTTTCGAGAAAGTTGGGCATCACGATCAGGTGGTAGGGCGTGCCCTTCAGCGCCTTGGTTACGCCGTAGAGCAGGGACGTTCCGAAGCCGAGGATTTCCTCGTGCTGGTCGAGGAGCACGCCGATCACGTTGGTCTTGCCGGTCTTCAGTCGCTGCGCGGCGCGGTCCGGCATATAGCCCAGGCGGTCGGCGATCTCGCGCACCCGCTCGCGCGTCGTGCTGCTGATCAGCGGATCGTCGGCGAGCGCCCGCGACACGGTGGTGACCGCAAGGCTCGCCGCTTCGGCGATCGTCTTCAGCGTGGCTTTGCCGGCCGTGGTTTTGCGGGTCTGGCTTTTGACGATCTCAGTCTTGATTTTGGGCACTCTGACAGTTCTTCGCACGAGGAAAGACGCGCGAGGGTAACCTCCGGAAGCCTCGTCGGCAAGAATTCGCGAGCGAAATTTAAAACGATTGCATTTTTGCCTGTGGACTTCGGCCCTGTAGAACACCACGCGGCTGCTTCTGCGAAGAAAGCTTTGAGGAGCTGAGATGACGACATGAATGGGTTCTTGACTCCGTCGAATTTGTAACGTTTCAAATTGCTACGCACCGATTGGTGCCAGAATACCCCGGCATCACGAGCAAGACTCGACGGGGCCGGGAGTGCGGGAGGGAGACCCGCCAACTTGCCAAAGAGGAGGATCGAATGAGCAAGTTTCTGACGACGACCGCAATTGCATTGACGATGATGACCGGTGTCGCTCGCGCCACCGATGTCGAGGTGCTGCACTGGTGGACTTCGGGTGGCGAAGCGGCCGCTCTCAACGTCCTGAAGGAAGATCTGAGCTCGAAGGGCATCGGCTGGGTCGACATGCCGGTGGCCGGCGGCGGCGGTGAGGCGGCGATGACCGCCCTTCGCGCCCGCGTTACCGCCGGCGATCCGCCGACGGCCGTCCAGATGCTCGGCTTCGACATTCTCGACTGGGCCGAACAGGGTGCGCTCGGCAATCTCGACGAAGTGGCGAGCGCGGAAGGCTGGGACAAGGTCGTCCCGGAAGCGCTGCAGAAATTCTCGAAGTATGACGGGCACTGGATCGCCGCCCCGGTCAACGTCCATTCGACCAACTGGGTCTGGATCAACAAGGCAGCACTCGACGCTGCCGGCGGCAAGGCTCCGGAAAGCTGGGACGAGCTGCTCGCCGTGCTCGACAAGATGAAGGCGAACGGCATCACCCCGCTCGCCCATGGCGGGCAGCCCTGGCAGGATGCGACGATCTTCGACGGCGTCGTGCTCTCGAAGGGCACGGACTTCTACAAGAAGGCCTTCGTCGATCTCGATGAGGGCACACTCGGCGGCGCCGACATGGCGGACGCCTTCGACCGGCTGATGAAGCTCCGGACCTATGTCGACGACAACTTCTCCGGCCGCGACTGGAACCTCGCCTCCGCCATGGTGATCGACGGCAAGGCCGGCATGCAGATGATGGGCGACTGGGCAAAGGGCGAATTCCTAAAGGCCGGCAAGAAGCCAGGCGCGGATTTCGTCTGCATCCGCTTCCCCGGGACGCAGGGAGCGGTCACCTTCAATTCCGACCAGTTCGCGATGTTCAATGTCTCGGGTGACGACAAGATCAAGGCGCAGATGGCGATGGCCTCCTCGATCGAGAGTCCGAAATTCCAGTCCGCCTTCAACGTCGTCAAGGGGTCGGTACCGGCCCGTACCGACGTGCCGGACACCGATTTCGACGATTGCGGCAAGAAGGGCATAAAGGATCTGGCGGAGGCGAGCTCCGGCGGAACGCTGTTCGGCTCGATGGCCCACGGCCACGCCGCGCCGGCAGCGGTCAAGAACGCCGTCTACGACGTGGTCACCAAGGCCTTCAACGGCGGCTTCAAGGACGGAGCCGAGGCGGCAAAGGCGCTCGCCGAGGCCGTTGCGGCGACCAAGTAACTGCAGATGCCGGGCGGCGACCACCGCCGCCCGGTCATACGCCGGCGAGGCAGACAGACCGCACCCGGCATGATCGACAAGGACAGGGAGGAGACCCATGACAAGCTCAACGCGGGCCGATATGCGCACGCGCCTACAAGACTGGCTCCCGAAGGTCGTGCTCGCACCCTCCTTCGCGGTGACGCTGGTCTTCGTCTACGGCTTCATCCTGTTCACCATCTTCCTCTCCTTCACCGGATCGAAGATGCTGCCACTCTATAGCTTCGTGGGCCTCAGCAACTACACGCGGCTCTGGGCGCTTGAAAACTGGCACATTGCGATCGTCAACATCGCGATCTTCGCAAGCCTCTATATCGTCATCTGCACGGCGCTTGGCCTCGGCCTTGCAATCTTCCTCGACCAGAAGATCCGTGGCGAGGGATTCCTGCGTCCCATCTACCTCTACCCGATGGCGCTCTCCTTCATTGTCACCGGCACGGCATGGAAATGGTTCCTCGATCCCGGCATTGGGCTGGAGCGGATCATGCGGCTCTGGGGCTGGGAGAGCTTCACCTTCACCTGGATCAAGGACAATGACATGGCGATCTACACGATCGTGATCGCGGCGGTCTGGCAGACCAGCGGCTTCGTCATGGCCATGTTTCTCGCCGGGCTTCGCGGAATCGACAACGAGATCCTGAAGGCTGCCCAGATCGACGGCGCTTCCAGCCTGCAGCTCTATCGCCGCATCGTCATCCCGCTCCTGAGGCCCGCCTTCCTTTCGGCCTTCGTCATTTTGAGCCATCTGGCGATCAAGTCCTACGACCTCGTGATCGCGCTGACCGGCGGCGGCCCCGGCCGGGCGACCGAAATGCCCGCGACCTTCATGTATTCCTACACGTTCACCCGCAACCAGATGGGCGTCGGTGCGGCCTCCGCAGTCATCATGCTGATGACGATCGCCGCGATCATGGTTCCCTATCTCTATGCCGAGCTGAAGGAGAAGCACTGATGTCTGCCGTCAGCCAGGACACTGCGGTCAGAACCGGCCGCGTCGCCCGCACCTTCATCTACCTCGTGCTGCTTCTTTTTGCGCTCTTCTACCTGTTGCCGCTCTACGTCATGGGCATCAACTCGCTGAAGCCGCTCGCGGAAATCACCGGCGGCAACATGATGGCGCTGCCTCAGACCTGGACGCTGGAGGCATGGAAATCCGCCTGGTCGACCGCCCAGATCGGGGTGTCGCCGACCGGCCTCCGGCCCTATTTCCTGAACTCCATCCTGATGGTTGTTCCGGCGGTTGCGATCTCCACCATCGTCGGTGCGCTAAACGGCTACGTGCTGACGAAATGGCGCTTCAGATACGACACGATCGTCTTCGGACTGATGCTGTTTTCCTGCTTCATCCCGTTTCAGATCGTGTTGATCCCGATGGCGCTCGTTCTCGGCAAGCTGGGGCTCGCCGGCTCTGTACCAGGTCTCATCCTCGTCCACGTGGTCTACGGTATCGGGTTCACGACGCTCTACTACCGAAACTACTACGCCGCCTTCCCGACGGAACTCGTCAAGGCAGCGCAGATCGACGGGGCGGGCTTCTTCCGCATCTTCTGGCGCATCCTGTTGCCGGTTTCCGGTCCCATCACCGTCGTTTCCGTGATCTGGCAGTTCACCAATATCTGGAACGACTTCCTGTTCGGCGTTTCCTTCGGCGGGACGAGCCAGCCGATGACGGCAGCCCTCAACAACCTGGTGCAGTCGTCGACCGGGGTGAAGGAATACAACGTCCACTTCGCCGGTGCGATCATCGCCGCTCTTCCCACCCTCTTCGTCTACATCGTCGCCGGCCGCTATTTCGTGCGCGGGCTGATGGCGGGCTCAGTCAAAGGATAAGAAAATGGGCTTTCTCGACATCAACAACGTCACCAAGTCCTACGGGCAGTTCGAGGTGCTCCATCGCGTCGACATCTCGGTCGAGGAGGGCGAATTTCTCGTGCTGGTCGGACCGTCCGGTTGCGGCAAGTCCACGCTTCTCGGCATGATCGCCGGCCTCGAAAACATCTCCTCAGGCGAGATCGCGATCAAAGGCCGGGTGGTCAACGGCGTGCATCCCTCGAAGCGCAACATCGCGATGGTGTTCCAGTCCTACGCGCTCTATCCCAACATGACGGTCGGGCAGAACATCACCTTCGGGCTGGAGATGCACGGCGTGCCGAAGCCCGAGCGGGAGAAGGCGCTCGCCGAGGTCGCCAAGCTTCTGCAGATCGACCATCTCGTCGACCGCAAACCGGGCCAGCTCTCCGGCGGTCAGCGGCAGCGCGTCGCCATGGGGCGTGCGCTGGTGCGCGACCCCGATGTCTTCCTTTTCGACGAGCCGCTTTCCAATCTCGACGCCAAGCTGCGCGTCGACATGCGCACCGAGATCAAGAAGCTGCACGAGAAGCTGAAGACGACGATCGTCTACGTCACCCACGATCAGATCGAAGCGATGACGCTCTCGACCCGGATCGCGGTGATGAACAAGGGCTATATCCAGCAGCTCGGAACGCCGAAGGAGATCTACGACACGCCGGCGAACGTCTTCGTCGCGACCTTCATGGGCAGCCCGGCGATGAACGTGCTTCCGGCCCGCGTCACCGTCCGTGACGGCGTGCCCCACGCGGCTGTGATGGACGGCGAGGGCGGCGAGCAGTTCTTGCGTTTCAGCCAGCAGAACCTCGTCTCTTGGGATGGCAGGGAAATCCTTCTCGGCATCCGGCCGGAAGCAATCACCGATCCGGATGGGGCAGACCGCAAGTCGAAGAACATCGTCGGCCTGAAGAACCGGGTCGTGGTCACCGAGCCGGCCGGCTCCGACACCTTCGTCACCATGACGCTCGGGGCCAAGGACGTGATTGGGCGCATGCGCGCCGATACCGACGTCCATGCCGGCCAGGTCTTCGACTTCGCCGTCAACATGGAAAAGGCCGTCGCCTTCGACCCGAAGACCGAAGAACGCATCCGGCCATGAACGCTCGCCGCACCATCCCCGACATCGCCCCGGATATCGTCATCGTCGGCTCCGGCATGGGCGGCGCGACACTTGCGGCCGCGTTGGCGCCGAGCGGCCGGCGGATCCTCATCGTCGAGAAGGGGGAACGACTGACACCGTCTGCGGCCGACCGGGACCCTCAGGAAATTTTCGGGAAGGCGAGGTTCCGGCCGAAGGAAGAATGGCTGGACGGGGAGGGGCGTCCGTTCAATCCGGGAAATTATTACTATGTCGGCGGTAATTCCAAGTTCTACGGCGCCGTCCTCATCCGCTATCGCCGGGAGGATTTCACGCCGCTACGCCACATGGGCGGAACGACGCCGGGCTGGCCGATCGGCTACGACGAACTCGAACCCTTCTACCAGCAGGCGGAGACGCTCTTTCAGGTGCGGGGCACGCTCGGTGAGGACCCGACGGAGCCCACCCATTCCGGCCACTACGCCTATCCGCCGATTCCCGACGAACCGGCGATTGCCGACCTTCGCCGGCGGCTCGGCCGGGTCGGCCTGCATCCGGCCTCGCTGCCGCTTGGAGTCGACATCGAGCGCTGGCTCGCCGGCGGCCGCACGACCTGGGACGCCTTCCCGGACACCTGCGGCGGCAAGATGGACGCCGAGACCGCTTGCCTGTCGAAGGCGCTCGCCTACCCGAACGTCACGCTGCTGACGGGCTGTGAGGCAAAGCGTCTGCTTGCAGCCGCGGATGGCCGCATCACGGGCATTGAGGTCGAGACGGGTGGTGAACACAGGGCGATCACGGCACCGCTCGTGGTGCTTGCGGCGGGCGCGGTCCGCTCGGCGGCTCTTCTCCTGGCATCGGCCGACGACCGCCATACGAACGGGCTTGCGAACTCTTCCGATCAGGTCGGCCGCAATTTCATGAACCACAATTGCTCGGCGGTGCTGGCGCTCAATCCGCTCCGTCGCAACCCGTCGGTCTACCAGAAGACCCTGCTGGTCAACGATTTCTATCTGACGGGCGGACCGCGGGGCGAGCCGCTCGGCAATATCCAGTTGCTCGGCAAGATCACCGGTCCGATTCTTGCGGCCAGTTCGTCATTGCCGCGGCCGCTCGCGCACTGGATCGCCGCCCGGTCGATCGATCTCTATGCGATGTCGGAGGACCTGCCCAATCCCGAAAGCCGGGTGACGCTGAGGGATGGACAGATCGTGCTCGACTGGAAGCGCTCCAACTGGGAGGCGCATCTGGCGCTCGTCGCGCGTCTCAAGGCGCTCTTGCGCAAGGCCGGCTATCCAGTGGTGCTGTCGCGTGCCTTCGACCGGCGCACGCCGTCCCATCAGTGCGGCACGGCGCGCATGGGAGCCGATCCGCGGACAAGCGTCGTCGACAGCTACGGCCGCAGCCACGATCACGGCAACCTCTTCGTCGTCGACGCATCGGTCCTGCCGACCTCGGCGGCCGTGAATCCGGCACTGACGATCGCCGCCCTTGCGCTCAGGGCTGCACGGCACATCACCGAAACGGAGTTCCAACAGTGACACGGGTCGCACTCATTACCGGCGGGCAGCAGGGTATCGGCCTCGGCATCGCGGAAGCCCTGGTCGGTGCCGGCTACCGCGTGGCGCTGGTATCGCGCGCAGAGACGGACGCGCCCCAGGTCGCTGCCGCCCTCGAAAGGCTCGGGGACAAGGCACGCTATTTCCGCCACGACCTGCAGGAAATCGACAGGGTAGGCGCGGTGCTCGACTTGGTCGAAAGCGAGATGGGGCCGGTGACGACACTTGTCTCGAATGCCGGGGTGCCGGCGAAGGTGCGCGGCGACATGTTCGATCTTTCCCCGGAAAGCTTCGATTTCGTGCTTGGCGTCAATCTGCGCGGCGCCTTCTTCTTCGCTCAGGAAGTGGCCCGCCGCATGGTCGGCAGGCCCGCTGCCGTCTACCGTTCGCTGATTTTCGTCACCTCGGTCAGTGCCACCATGGCGTCGATCGAGCGGGCCGAATACTGCATCTCGAAGGCCGGTGCGGCGATGATGGCGGAACTCTTCGCCGTTCGCCTCGCGCCGCACGGCATCGGCGTGTTTGAGCTCCGGCCCGGGATCATTGCAACGGAGATGACCGCCGGCGTGAAGGACAAATACACCGCCCGGATCGAAGGCGGCCTTGTGCCCGCGCAGCGCTGGGGACAGCCGGAAGACATCGGCCGGGTGGTGGTTCCGATGGCCGAGGGGAACCTCGCCTTCGCCAGCGGCGCCGTCGTTCCGGTCGACGGCGGCCTTTCGATCCCGCGTCTTTAGGAGCATCGCATGCAGACGTCCTATGATTTCATCGTCGTCGGGGGAGGCTCGGCCGGTTCGGTGCTTGCCGCGCGGCTCTCGGAGAACCCGGATACGCGCGTCCTCTTGCTCGAGGCCGGTGGGCGCGACTGGCATCCCTTCTATCACCTGCCGGCGGGCTTTGCCAAAATGACCAAGGGTATCGGCAGTTGGGGCTGGCAGACGGTGCCGCAACGGCACATGAAGGACATGGTGATCCGTTATACTCAGGCGAAGGTGCTCGGCGGCGGCTCGACCATCAACGCCCAGATCTACACCCGCGGTAATGCGCTCGACTATGACGGCTGGCGGCAGGCGGGCTGCGAGGGCTGGGCCTACGAGGACGTGCTTCCCTATTTCCGCAAGGCCGAGGACAATGACACCTACGACAACCGCTATCACGGCAAGGGCGGGCCCTTAGGCGTGAGTAAACCGGCAGCGCCGTTGCCGATCTGCGAGGCCTATTTCAGGGCGGCCGGCGAACTCGGCATTCCCTTCAACCCAGACATGACCGGCGAAAAGCAGGATGGCGTCGGCTACTATCAGCTCACCCAGCGAAACGTCCGCCGATCGTCCGCATCGATCGCCTACCTCAATCCGGCGCGCGGCCGCAAGAACCTGACAATCCGGACGGGCGCGCAGGTTCTGAAGATTGTCGTCGAGAAGGGGCGTGCCGTCGGCGTCGAACTCGCGGGCGAGGGCGTCGTTCGCGCGGAGCGCGAGGTCATCCTCTCCTCCGGTGCGATCGGCAGTCCCCGGCTGCTGATGCTGTCCGGTATCGGGCCCGCCGATCACCTGAAATCCGCGGGCGTAGCTGTGGTCTTCGACCAGCCCGGCGTCGGGTCCAACCTCCAGGACCACCTCGACCTCTTCGTCATTGCCGAATGCACGGGCCCCCACACCTACGACCGCTATGCCAAGCCGCACCTCTCGGTGCTGGCCGGGCTTCAGTATATCCTCTCGAAGACCGGGCCGGTGGCCTCAAGCCTCTTCGAAACCGGCGGCTTCTGGTATGCCGACCCGGAGGCAAGTTCGCCGGACATCCAGTTCCATCTCGGCCTCGGCTCCGGCATCGAGGCCGGCGTCGCGGCAATGGAAAACGGCGGGGTGACGCTGAACTCAGCCTATCTGCGGCCGCGTTCCCGCGGCACGGTGCGGCTCGCCTCGGCCGATCCGCTCGCCGCGCCGCTTATCGACCCGAACTATTGGCAAGACCCTTACGACCGCGAGATGTCGATCCGTGGCCTGAAGCTCGCGCGCGAGATCATGCGGCAGGATGCCCTGAAGCCGTTCGTCAAGGCGGAGCGGCTGCCGGGCCCGGATGTCTCGACCGACGAGGACTATTTCAACTACGCCTGTGCCCACGCCAAGACCGACCATCACCCCGCCGGCACCTGCCGCATGGGCTCCGATCCGGCCGCCGTCGTCGATCCGCGCCTCAAGTTCAACGGCATCGGAGGCCTGCGCGTCGTCGACGCCTCGATCATGCCGACGGTCGTCTCCTCGAACACCAACGCGCCGACGATCATGATTGCCGAAAAGGCGGCTGACATGATCCGCGCCGACCATGGAGTGTGAGATGATCCGCCATATCGTGCTCGTCCGGTTCCGTGCGGATGTCGATGAATCGACGATCCGCGCCCTCTTCGAGGAGCTTCACGCCATCGAAGGCAAAATCGACGGCCTGCTCTCCATCACCTCCGGGCGCAGCGAAAGCCCGGAAAAGATCGAGCGGGGCTACATGCACGGCTTCGTCGCCGATTTCGCCGACTGGCCGGCGCTCGAAGTCTATCAGACCCATCCCGATCACCAGCGCTTCGGCGCCCGGCTGGTTGCCCATGCAGAGGGCGGCCTCGACGGGATCCTCGTCTTCGACCTGCCGGTTCAAAACTGAAGGATATCGCCATGATAAGTTTGCCCACCGAGGATTGCCGGATAGAGGACTATACGCTCACCGGTACGCCGCTCACGCCACGCGCGCCCTCCCGCCCGTTGACACGCACCGCCTTCGCCGCGGCGCATGTCGTCTCGGACCCGCTTCGCGAGCGCAATCCATGGGACACGCGGCCTGCGGTCGACTGGGAGGCGACGCTCGCTTTCCGTCAGGGGCTGTGGAACCAGGGGCTCGGGCTTGCCGAGGCGATGGACACCGCGCAGCGCGGCATGGGTGTCGACTGGCAGACGGCGCGCGAACTGATCGAGCGCACCATGGCCTCGGCGCGGTCGCATCCGATGAAGCCGCGGGTCGCCTGCGGCGCTGGTACCGATCACGCGGCGCCACAGGATCTGCGCGACGCGGGCGCGATCCTCGCCGCCTACGAACACCAGGCGGAGGCGATCGAGGTCGCCGGCGGACAGCTGATCCTGATGGCGTCGCGCGCCTTCCCGGCCATGGGCGCCGGACCGGAGGTCTACCGCTCGGTCTATCGCCAGCTGATCGACGGGGCGGCCGCACCGGTCATCCTGCATTGGCTGGGCGATATGTTCGACCCGGCACTTAAGGGATACTGGGGCAGCGAGGATATCGCGGTTGCGAGCGACTTCGTCCTGGCGCTGATCGCCGAGAACCCCGCCAAGGTCGACGGCATCAAGATCTCCCTACTCGACCAGGCCCACGAGGAGAACTTCCGCGCCCGTCTGCCCGAGGGCGTGCGGCTTTATACCGGCGATGACTTCAACTATGCCGATCTGATTGCCGGCGACGGCAAGCACTACTCCCACGCGCTGCTCGGCATTTTCGCGGCGATCGCGCCGGCGGCTTCGCAGGCCCTCGATGCACTGGCCGGTGGCGATCTTCAAACCTACCACCGCCTGCTGGCGCCGACGGTGCCGCTCAGCCGCGAAATCTTTCGCGCGCCGACGCGCTTCTACAAGGCTGGCATCGCGTTCCTCGCCTGGCTCAACGGCTACCAGAAGCACTTCATCATGCCGGCCGGCTTCCAGTCGAGCCGTGACATTGTCCACTACAGCGCGGTCTTTCGCCTTGCCGATCAGGCAAACCTGCTTGCCGATCCCGAGCTTGCCGTGAGAAGGATGCGTCTCCTGCTGGAGATCAACGGAGTCGAATGAGCGGCAATGGAGCGTAGGCCGACAATCGTGGATGTGGCGCGCGTCGCGGGCGTGTCGAAGTCGACCGTCAGCCTCGTGCTGCAGAGCAGCCCGTTGGTCAAGGAGGAGACGCGCCGCGCGGTGCGTGAGGCCATGGACCGGATCGGCTATGTCTATAATCGCGCCGCTGCCAACCTGCGCACCTCGAATGTCGGCCTGATCGGGCTCGTCATCAATGATCTCCGCAACCCGTTCTTCACCGAGTTTGCGACCTCGCTGCAGATGGCGCTGTCGGCCCGGGGCTACGCGACTGTGCTCGCCAACACCGACGAGGACCCGCGCATCCAGGCGCAGGTGGTCGCGGCAATGATCGAACACGGTGTCTCGGCCCTCGTCGTTTCGCCGGCCTACGACGATGACGCTTCGACCTTCGAGGCGATCGCGCGGGCGGGCGTTCCGACCATGCAGGTCCTGCGCAAGGTCAATCCGCAGGTCGACCGCTTTCCGTTCGCGGCACCGGACTACCGGAACGGAAGCCTGCTTGCGACACGGCATCTGCTCGGTTTCGCCTCGCACCGAATTGCCTTCGTCGGCGGTCTGTCGGACCGGGCGGTGACACAGGAGCGCATGGCGGGCTATCTGCAGGCGCTCGACGAAGCCGGCATGGAACCCTTCATCGTCTCGGGACGCCCGAGCCGTGCCTTCGGGCGCGAAGCCGCCGGCACGCTGACGCGTGACCACCCGGAAGTCGACGCGGCGATCTGCTTCAACGACCTCGTCGCGCTTGGCATGTTGTCGGGTTTTGCCCAGATCGGCAGGGATGTCGGGCGTTCGTTTCGTATCGTCGGCTTCGACGATATCGAGGAATCCAGCCAGGTTTACCCGACGTTGTCGACCGTCCGATGCGGCATCGCCGATTTCGGCCGGCAGATCGCCGAAACGGTTCTCGCTTGGCTGGAGGAGGACCAGCCCCCTCAGCCCGAGCGCCTGACAGCGGTCGAGCTCGTCATACGCGAAACCAGCGGAAGGGAATGACGCCCTGTCGGGCTACTGGTTGATTTCGGGTTCGACGAGTTTGGCGAGCTTGCGCAGGCATTCCTGCCAGCCGAGATAGCAGGCTTCGGGCGGGATCAGATCCGGAATGCCCCGTTGCTCGATACGCATTTCCGTTCCGACGGAAACGCCCCTGAAGACGATGGTGGTGGTCATCTCGCCCGGCAGGTTGGGATCGTCGAAGCTGTCCGTATAGACGAGACGTTCGCCGGGCACGACCTCCTTGTAGGTGCCGCCGAAGGAATGGCTGCCGCCGGTCGTGAAATTACGGAACGACATTCGGTGCTTGCCGCCTTCCCTCGCGTCGAGTTCGTGGACGGTGCAGGTGTATCCGTTTGGCGGGAGCCAGCTTGCTACCGCATCGGGCTCGACGAAGGCCCTGAAGACCTTCTTTGGCGGGGCAGTGAGGACTCGGTGCAGATTGATGGTAGCAGGCATGATCGTTTCCTTTCTGGTCAAACGGATGGAGACGGTTCGGGGCTCGCGAGCGCGCGGCCGGCGAGCGAGTGCACTTGGGGCGCCTCAGGCTCGCAGCGCGCCGACCGGGCGATAGGTGTTGATGAGCACGCCTGAGGAAGCGGGTTTCGAGCTGATGAGCGCAAGCGAGCGCGGGTTCGCTCCGTCGGGGACGATGCGCTTGCCGCGGCCGAGCAGGATCGGAAAGACGAACAACAGGACCTCGTCAACCAGGTCGTTCTCCAGCATCACGGACGGCAGCGTCGAGCTCCCCCAGAGGATCAGGTCAGGGCCGGCCTTCGACTTGGCCCGCCGAACGCCTTCCGCGATATCCGCTCCGAGATCCTCGACCGGTCCCCATGTGAGGCTGTCCGGCCTGTGGGTCGCGACGTACTTGGTCGCAGCGTTCAGGCCGTCTGCCAAAGGTCCTGTCTGCTTCGGCCAGAAGGGGGCCCAGATGTCATAGGTCCGGCGCCCGAGAAGCAGATCGAAGGGCCGGTCGTGGAGGGCGGAAATGGTTTCCCTGACTTCCGGAGAGGAATAGAGCATCGCCCAACCGCCATGCTCGAAATCGCCGTCCCGGTCTTCGTCGGGTCCGCCGGGGGCCTGAACGACCCCGTCGATCGAAATCTGTTCGAGGATTCTCAGTTTTCTCATGGACTTCTCTCCCTTGTTTTTCGCCCGGTTGCTTGAGGGCGAGTACGCAGGGGCGTCTCGATACATGTCCGGCGACAATCGCGGACCGCAAAGCCCGCCGATCAGGAATGCCGGAGGCGAAGACTCTTGCCGTCGAGACGCCAGCCCAGAACGAGCCTTGTCCCGGGGCCGTGAACGGCGGCAACCAGCAGGCCGGCGATGAACGTGAAGTGGTTGACGAAGAAGCCGAACTCCATCGGATTGCCCTCCCAGCGCGACGGCCCATGAAAGGCAAACGTCAGGAACAGGACGTAGATCACCGCCAGCGTGGCGGCTTCGGAATAGAAAGCGCCGGTGAATAAGGCCAGGGCGAGCGCCAGTTCGAAGAATGCAGCCACCCACGCGAAGAAGAGCGGTAGCGGAAAACTGATCGAGGCGATATAGCCCGCTGTCGCGCCCATGTCGGCGAACTTCATGAAGGCTGCGAGCAGGAAGGTGCCGCCGAAGAGCAGGCGAGCGACGAGAATTGCGATTGTCTTTGTCATCTCATCGGATCCCTTTGTTGGTTGCGGGAATACTGGTGGAGGTCATTGGGGTCGTGGATATTCGAGCTGCATCGCCACCACGTCGGTGGTGGGTTCGTCGTAGCGTGTAGCGATGGCCTCGAGCGTCCGGTCCAGCACGACGGCAGGCCGCTGGTCGGGGACGGTCGTGACGAGACGCCCGTCCGGCCAATTGGTCATCACGCGGTCCGGCACGATGCGAATGCCGTTGGTCGTCACCGCCGCCTGCGCCGAGGCCGCGAAGGTGGCGACCGTCGACCGATAGGTCCGGGACCAGGCATCTGCTACGAGCGCAAGCGAAACCTCGTCCATGCCGGGCCTGAGTTGGATTCCGAGCTCTTCGTTCTTCCAGAAGGCCATCCGGTTCGTCAGCACCGTTTTCGCGAAGGGACGTGTAACCTTGAACGCGCCGCTTGCGTGTCGCAGGTCCCACCGATCCAGCCCAAGATCCCGGGCGACCGCGTCTGCCTTGGGCCGTCCGGCGATCGCTTCGATCAGCGTCAGTGTCATCGGCATCGAGGCACTGATCCCGGTTGTCGTCGCGACATTTCCATCCGTGACCACGCGACGGTTCGCAACGTATTCTGTCGTCGGGCTGCGTCTCAGCATTTCGCGCAGGTAATACCAGTGTGTCGTGGCCCGCTTGCC
This sequence comes from Ciceribacter azotifigens, assembly GCF_048159625.1. Taxonomy (NCBI): domain Bacteria; kingdom Pseudomonadati; phylum Pseudomonadota; class Alphaproteobacteria; order Hyphomicrobiales; family Rhizobiaceae; genus Ciceribacter; species Ciceribacter azotifigens. The sequence goes on from NZ_JBLQTA010000006.1 coordinate 208,875, forward strand.
GTCGAGCAATCCGGCGGCTGCGACCACTTTGGCGCCGGCGCAGACGCCGATGATTTTGGCGCCCTTCTCTGACTGACTCCTGATCCACCTCATTGCCGTGGGATCGTCGTCGCGGCTCATCGCCGGCACGATGACGTAGTCGGCCCCATCGGGATGCGCTGCATCGAATTCGACGACGGTCGCGTCCGGTTCGACCTTGAGTGCGGGGTAGAGCTGCACCGGACCGGGGCCCGTCGCCAGCAAGACGACGTCGGCCACGTCGGCCCGCCGCAATATGCCCGCCGGCATGAGATAGTCGGTGGTTTCGGTGGCGTCGTTGATGCCGATCACCGCGATGACCGGGCGCTCGCGCCCGGTTGGCCTCAGCGATGCGACCACGGCGCCGGTTTCCGCCTGCGGCACAGGGGGAGCCTTCGCCGCTGTCGCAGAGGGAAGGCTGAACATCCATCCTGCGAAACCCGCCGCGACCAGAACGACAAGAATAACACCACCCCAAAGCAAGAGGGTCCTAGACATGGCGGTCTGCTCCAACACCAGAATGCACTGCGTCGACCTCGTCGGCAAGCGCGACGCTTCGCGGACCTCCTGACGATACCGAGGTGTAGCTGTGGCAGAAATGACAAAATCATGCTAATTTCCGCCAATGCATCACGTGGCTTTCATCGTGTATCCGGGCTTTGAGCTGCTCGACGTCTCCGGACCGACTTCGGCCCTGAACAGCGCCAATCGCGCTCTTGGGCAGCAGGGCAGACCGGCCTTCTACAAGGTCGTGCTGGTCTCGGCTCTGGGTGGCCCGGTCGAAAGCAGCAGCGGTATTGCTATGGAAACCGTCGCGATCGGGAGGCTTCAGCCCGGGGATGTCCGGACGGTTCTCATCGCGGGCGCGGAGCGCGACCCGCTTCTCGAGGCGATGAGAGATCCCGTTCTGAGAGCGGCCATTCCCGATCTTGTCGAAAGGACCGAACGCTTCGGTTCGGTTTGCACCGGGGGCTTCGTGCTGGCAGCCCTCGGTCTTCTCGACGGTCGCAGGGTTGCGACCCATTGGGACTCCTGCAAGCCGTTTGCCGAAGTCTTTCCCGATGTGGTCGTTGATGCGGATGCGCTTTATGTCGTCGATGGCTGCCTCTGGACCTCGGCTGGGGTCACCACCGGCATTGACATGGCGCTGGCGATGATCGCGCGCGACCTCGATGCGAGGATTGCCGGGGAGGTGGCAAAACGGCTGGTTCTCTACGCTCGCCGGCCCGGCTACCAGTCCCAGTTCAGCCCGGTGCTGCAGGCGCAGGTCAAGGGCGACAGTCCGTTCGCCGACCTGATCGGATGGATTCAGGCAAATCTCGCCGAGCCGCTGGACGTCGCTTCGCTTGCCGCGCGCGCCGGCCTCACGGAGCGCACCTTCCATCGCAAGTTCGTGGCCGCGACCAGCGAGACGCCCGCTCGCTTCGTCGAGACTGCGCGGCTCGACGCGGCGCGCATGCTTCTGTCCCGCGGCCTTTCCCTGAAATCGGTAGCGGCGCAGGTCGGTCTGTTTCCACCTGCGCGGCTGACGGAGGCTTTCGAGCGACGTTTCGGCATCGCGCCGAGACTTTTCCGCGACATGCATGAGGAGTTCTGATCGACGATTCGCGAGATTCTGCCCGGCGGTGCATGGCGGGGCGTTGCTTTTCGACTGCTCACGGACGGCCGCACTGGTCGTGTCCTCGCCTGGTTTTGGCGAAGCCTGCGAGACTTGCATATCCCCGCACAACAGCCTCTCGTTCATCGAATGAAGCGATATCGTCGAGATTCTCGAACCCCTCGGGCGCACGCGCTTCGACCATGTCGATGACACCTTCCGGGCCACCCCTGCGGTTGGCAAGAACGATCTCGGACGTCTTCGGCCTGCGTTCCGCATCATAATCCGCGAGAGCCTCTTCTATCGAAGCCGCCGAGGAGAGGCGATCCGAGAAGCTACGTGCGTCGAGGATCGCCTGGCTGGCACCGTTCGAACCCACCGGATACATCGGATGGGCGGCGTCTCCCAGCAGGGTAACGCGTCCGAACGACCACCGCGGCAGCGGTTCGCGATCGCAGTTCGGGTATTCGTAGAAACCGCCGGTCGCCGCGATGATCGCTGCCGGATCGACGAAATCGAGGTGAAACCGGTCGCGAACAAACGGAAGCACTTCGGTGAGAACGCCGGGCCGGCTCCAGTCCTCGACCCGCGGCGGCAAAGTCCCGCTGTCGCCGGTCTTGGCCATCACCGCCCAGTTGGTCAGGCGCGTGTGATCCCGGCCGGAAGCCGTCGCGATCGGATAGAAGACGAACTTGGCGACGTTGCCGCCGGCGATCGCCATGGTCTGGCCGTCACCCCAGGCCGGCCACAAGGTGCAGCCGCGCCAGAGCATGATGCCGCTCCAGATCGGCGAGCCCTCCTCCGGGTAGAGCTGGGATCGCACGGCTGAATGAAGGCCGTCGGCGCCCACCAGGACGTCCCCCGAAACGGTCGAAAGAGCACCGTCGTGGCCGCAGATCTCGACGGTTACCCCTCCGCCCGACTGCGCGAAGCCGGTTACCCGGCAGGCTGTGTGAACCGCCTCTTTTCCGAGCCGCTCGACGACAGCCTTGTAGATCAAGCCCAGCAGCTTTCCGCGATGGATGCTGATCTGAGGATAGTCGTGACCTGCCTCGATCCCGCGCAGTTCACGCCATACGACCTGGCCGAAGCGGTTCGCATAGATCAGTTCGTGCGTGCGGATGCCTTGCGCATCGAGGTCCGGCAGAAGGTCGAGGCCTGCCAGTTCGCTGACGGCATGTGGCAGCATATTGATGCCGACCCCGAGTTCGCGGATGTTTTCCGCGCGCTCGAATATTTCGACCTCGATGCCCGCTTTGTGGAGGAAAAGGGCGGTTGTCAGACCGCCGATGCCGCCGCCTGCGATCAGAACCTTCATCATCCAACTCGCTGCTTCCCAACGGTTCGAAGAAGGGTATCGGGGGCGACGCCAGCCGCAAATGACAGAAGGCGCCGGATTCCTGCCAACCGCCATCGCGCTTCGGCACGCGCCGGAACAGAACCTCTGCCGGCGGTGTTCGTGGACGATAGAACTGGCGGCGAATGCGCGGCATCGGGGATTGGTCGCAGGTCGCCGGGCCGCTTTCTTCACACTCGGCTTCCCTCTCGATGGCGTTGACACGGATGCGCCAGGATTTCGGCACGCTGCAACTGTGATTTCCGTTCGCTTGCGGGCCGATAGCACTTGTACGCATGCTTATTTTGATGGAGAAATTCAGCCGCTTAATACGGAATCGAAGAAACGGGTGGGGACTGACTGCATGATCGATGATCCGGACCGCTTCCTGCGGCAGCTTTTTGACCGAGCGGTCGAGGTCGCAGACCCGATGCGTTCCCTCAAGGCTTTCCTGCCGCCGAAACCCGAAGGGCGCGTGATCGTCGTCGGTGCCGGCAAGGCGAGCGCGCGAATGGCGGAGGCGGTCGAGGCGGAGTGGGGTCCGTGCGAGGGTCTCGTCATCACGCGCTACGGTTATGCACGGCCCTGCCGGGGCATCGAAATCGTCGAGGCCGCCCATCCCGTCCCGGACGAAGCGGGGCTCGTAGCGACCCGCCGCATGCTGGACTTGCTTGCGACGGCAAAGGAGGGCGAATTCGTTCTGGCGCTGATTTCCGGCGGCGCGTCGGCACTTCTGGTGCAGCCCGTCGAGGGTGTCTCGCTTGCCGACAAGCAGGCGGTCAATGCGGCCCTTCTTGCCTCCGGCGCGCCGATCGACCGGATGAACACCGTGCGCAAGCACTTGAGCCGGGTAAAAGGCGGCCAGCTTGCCGTCGCCGCCTATCCGGCGCGAATGCTGGCGCTGATGATCTCCGATGTCCCCGGTGACGACCCGGCGTTCATCGGCTCGGGGCCGACGGTCGGCGAACGCTCGACCCGTGAGGAGGCCCTCGACATTCTGCGGCAATGGAAGATCGACGTTCCGGTGAGCGTGCGGGAGGCTCTTCACCGGCCGAGCGGGATCGTACCGCCGGGAGACCCGAGGCTTTCCAGGGTGGAAAACATCATCTACGCGGCCCCCCGGCAGTCGCTGAATGCGGCGGCGGGGCTTGCCGGACAGGCCGGATGCGCGGTCCATATGCTGGGTGATAGCCTCGAAGGCGAGGCGCGCGAGGTGGCGGCCGCCCAGGCTGAACAGGCCCTTGCGATAAAGGCGGGAATGAAGCCCGGCGATCCTCCGGCCTTGCTGCTCTCTGGCGGCGAACTCACCGTAACCCGGCGAGGCAAGGGCGTCGGCGGCCCGAATGCCGAATTCTGCCTGGCGCTGGCACTGGCGCTTAAAGGCGCCGAGGACATCCACGCGATCGCCTGCGATACCGATGGTGTCGACGGCGCGGCGGAGGTGGCGGGCGCCGTCATCGGTCCCGATACGCTTGCGCGCGCGCAGTCACTCGGTGTCGATCCTGAAAAGGCGCTGGCGGAGAACGACGCTCACAGCTTCTTCGGGGCGATCGGCCGCCAGGTGGTGACCGGGCCGACGCTGACCAATGTGAACGATTTCCGGGCGATCCTGATCCTGCCCTGAAACGGGAAAGCCCGAGGACATGCAACGCATACCCTCGGGCGGAACGCTCCGGTATCGCTCTTTCAGGCGGGGATGGTGAGGCCCTTCTGGCTTGCGGGTTTGGCCATGCAGCGCTCGAACCACGCCATCACCGCAGGGAAGCGGTCGTACTCCAACACCTCACGTCCGCCGTAGTAGAAATCGGCACACCAGATCCACGGGAACGTGGTGATGTCGGCGATCGTGTAATCGTCGCCCATCAGATATGGCCGGTCCTTAAGGCGTCCCTCCAGCACGCCGAGCAGCCGTTTGCTCTCATCGCGATAGCGCTCGACGGGGTATGAGTTGTTGGTGACCTTGTCGGCGGCGAATTTGTGGAAATGCCCGAACTGGCCGAACATCGGGCCGACGCCGCCCATCTGGAACATCACCCAGCAGAGCGTCTCATAGCGCTCGCGCGCCGTCGCCGGTATGAGCCGGCCCATCTTCTCGGCGAGATAGATGAGGATGGCACCCGACTCGAAGAGGCCGATCGGCTTTCCGTCCGGTCCGTTGGGGTCGATGATCGCCGGAATGCGCCCGTTCGGGTTCAGTGACGTAAATTCCGGGCTCTTCTGATCATTTGCGGCGAAGCTCACCTTGTGCGCCTCGTAAGGGAGGCCGAGCTCTTCGAGAGCAATCGAGATTTTCACGCCGTTCGGAGTCGCCACCGAATAAAGCTGGATGATGTCCGGGTTGGCGGGTGGCCATTTGCGCGTGATGGGGAAGCTGGAAAGATCTGCCATGTGATGCGCCTCTTTTCTTCGAATCCTGGGAAGGTCCCGGCTGCCGGGCGGACGACGATCCCCTGGAGAACCTCGCTGCGAGGCCGGGGATGCCTGCATTCGTCTAGCAGACGGACCAGTTCGCGCGATAGGGCAATGGGGCCACAGCAGAGGGAGAACTGCTTCTTCCGTCATGAGACGAGCTTTCCATCGGACCGGGCTCCGGAGGGCGGCCTTAGTCGATGGTTTCTCTCGTCATTGGTGACGGATTATGCAAGGTTCTGATAAAAATCTGTCTTTCCCGGAGGGCTATGGATGAAGCGACCGACGATCACGGATGTCGCGCAGACGGCGGGAGTGAGCGTCGCGACGGTCGACCGCGTCCTCAATGCGCGCCTGCCGGTCCGGGAAGAGACGGCGCGGCGTGTCTTCGCCGCTGCCGAAAAGATCGGCTTTCACGCCACGAACATCATCCGCCAGCGCATGTTGGCGGATCTTCCCATCTATAATCTCGGCTTCATCCTCAGGAAGGAGCGGCACGCCTTTTACCAGGTCTTCGCGGAAAAGCTGGAGGCCGCGGCCCTTGCCATGAAGGACCGGCGGCTTAACGTTCAGGTACAGTACGCAAGATCGGGGGAACCTGCCGAGCTTGCCGAATTGCTGCTCGGCATGAAGGGAAAGGTCCATGCCATCGGCGCGACGGGCCCTGACCACCACGACGTTACGTCGGCCGTCAGTCTCCTGCGATCAAGCGGAATTCCAACCTTCTCCCTGCTTTCCGATTTCGCCCAGGGGGTGAGGGAAGCCTATCTCGGCGCCAACAACATGAAGGTCGGCCGCACCGCGGCCTGGATGATCTCCAGGCTTTCGCACACCCCCGGCAAGGTGCTGCTGCTTCTCGGAGGACACCGCTTCCACGGTCACTCGCTGCGCGAAACCGGCTTTCGCGCCTATATGCGGGAGTACGCGCCGGACTTCGAGGTCATGGACGCCCTGATTACGCTCGAAACGAGGCGCCTCACCTATGAGTTGGTGATGGATACCATTTCGAAGCATCAGGATCTCGTGGGCATCTACTGCATCGGCGGCGGCATGGAAGGCGTGATCGAAGCATTGCGGGAGGGGAACAGAAGCGAGAAGATCGTCTGCCTGGTGAATGAACTGACGCCGGAATCGCGGCAGGCGCTTCTGGAGCGGCGCATCTCCGGCGTCCTCCAGACACCGCTGCCGGAACTGTGCGCCGATCTCATCGCGACGATGGTTCACACGATCGAACACGGGATGGCGGAGACGCCGGGGCAACGTTTTCTGCCCGCCCATCTCTGGGTTCCTGAGAGTCTTTGATGGAATGATAGAATCGATCATTCCGATGTGATTTCTTTCTATCACAGTTGATGGATTCCCGCCGCCCTGCCGCGTTGACGGGCGGGTGCGACTGGGAAATTGTCCCCTCCGGTGGTGGAGACGGGAAGGCGTCCTGCCGGGATAAACGACATTCTGAGATCGTCGGCCACGGGGGGCTTGGACCTCCGCCGGCGGATACGCGCGCCTTCCTGAAACGTGGACTGAGGACAAGGAGGCATTCATGCGCATCGCGCTCGACCCATTCATGCATCGACATCTCAGTCTCGAGGCGCTTCCGGCGAAGGTCCGGGAGCTCGGCTACGAGTGGATCGAACTCAGCCCACGGGCAGATTTCCTCGAATGGTTCAAGGCGCCGCGGGTGTTTCCGGAGCGCATCCGTTCGTTCAAGAAGGCGCTTGCCGCCGAGAACGTGAAGATTGCCTCCCTGCTGCCGATGTATCGCTGGGCCTCGAACGACGAGACCGAGCGCAAGGCGGCGGTGAAGCACTGGAAGCGAGCGATCGAGATCGCCGTCGAGATGGAAGTGGATACGATGAACTCGGAGTTCGGCCGCGGTCCGCACCCCGACAAGGGTTCGTGCTACTGCTGCCATACCGGCTCCATGATCGAGGCCTGCGAGGATGCCTGGTGGCGTTCGATGGAAGAACTCGTCCCGATCTTCGAACGCGAGGGCATCAACCTGCATGTCGAGCCGCATCCGGAAGACTGGTGCGAAACGCTGCAGCCGGCGCTCGACATCATCCGCACGGTCAATTCGAAGAACGTGAAGTTCCTCTATTGCGCCCCCCACACCTTCTATTTCGGTGACGATACGAAGGCGATGCTGCGCGAGGCGAAGGACGTGCTGGCCCATGTCCATGTTGGCGACACCTTCAACCACAAGGCCAGTTCCGGGCTGCGCTACATTCTCAATCCGCCCGGCACGCAGGCCCGCGTGCACCAGCACCTGAACATCGGCCAGGGCGAGGTGCCGTGGGACGACTTCTTCGGCACGCTCGCCGAGATCGGCTTCGACGGCATCATGACCTCCTGCGTCTTCGCCTGGGAGGACAGGGCCGACGAATCCGGCCGCTTCATGTGCACCGAAATGAACAACTACATCGCCAAATACAAGAAGTGAGGCTTTCTTCATGACAGTCAGAATTGGTGTCATCGGTACCGGCGCCATCGGTCGCGACCATGCCCGCCGGATCAATCAGGTGCTGGGCGGCGCAAAGATCGTCGCGCTCAGCGACGTCAACAAGGCGTCGGCGGAAGCCGTGAAGAAGGATATCGCTCCAGAAGCGACGATCTTCGAGACCGGCGAAGCATTGATCGCCTCGCCCGACGTGGATGCCGTCCTCGTGACCTCCTGGGGCGCCACCCACGAGCAGTACGTGCTGGCGGCAATCGCCGCCGGCAAACCGTGTTTCTGCGAGAAGCCGCTCGCCACGACGGCGGAGCGAGCAAGGCGGATCGTCGAGGCCGAGGTGGCCCACGGCAAGCGCCTCGTGCAGGTCGGCTTCATGCGGCGCTACGATGCGGGCTATGTTTCGCTGAAGAAGGCCGTCGAGGCCTCCGTCGGCGCGCCGATCATGGTGCATGCGGCCCATCGCAACCCGTCGGTCCCGGAACAGTACGTCACCCCGATGGCGATCCACGACACGATGATTCACGAAATCGACGTGCTGCGATGGTTGCTCGACGACGACTACGTCTCGGCCAGGGTCATCTTTCCCCGCTCGGCTGCCCGCAGCCATGCAAAACTTCGCGACCCGCAGATCGTCATTCTCGAAACGGCAAAGGGCACGGTCATCGACGTCGAAATCTTCGTGAACTGCCACTACGGTTACGACATCCGGTGCGAGGTTGTCGGTGAGGACGGTGCTGCCAGCCTGCCGGAACCGATGGCCGTCCAGATGCGCCTCGACGCCAGGCTGCAGAGCAGAATCCTGACCGACTGGAAAGACCGCTTCATCGAGAGTTACGATGTCGAGCTCCAGGACTTCATCCATGCTGCAGCCAGGGGCACGGCCGCCGGCCCGAATTCCTGGGACGGCTATGTCGCAGCGATCACATCCGATGCCTGCGTCGCCGCGCAGGAAAAGGAAGGCGAAATCGTACCGATCAATCTGCCTGCGCGTCCGGCGCTCTACAACTGAGGTTTTCCATGCGTTTTGCCATCAACCACATCACCGCGCCGAAGCTGTCGCTCGAACAGTTCTTCTCCGCCGCCCGCTCGCTCGGCCTCACCGAGGTCGAGATCCGCAACGACCTGCCCGACGTCGTCGGCACCATGCAGCCCGAGGACGTGAAGGCGGCGGCGGAAAAGGCCGGCGTTGCGATCATCTCGATCAACGCGCTCTATCCCTTCAACGTCTGGTCCGGCGATCTGCCGAAGCGGGCAGTGGCGCTTGCCGATTATGCCGCGGCCTCAGGCGCGAAGGCGCTCGTCATGTGCCCGCTCAATGATGGCACTGAGGTCGCCTTCGACGATCTGGTGGCGGCGCTGAAGGCAATGAAGCCCATTCTCGCGGAGCGGAACCTGACCGGTCTCGTGGAGCCTCTCGGCTTCCCTGTCTCGTCGCTGCGCACGAAAAAGGAGGCTCTGCGCGCGATCGAAACGGCGGATGGTGGAGACGTCTACAAGCTCGTCCATGACACCTTCCACCATCACCTCGCCGGTGAGACCGAGTTCTTCGCTGACAGGACCGGGCTTGTGCACATTTCCGGCGTGGTCGAGCCAGCCGTTGCCGTCTCCGACATGCTCGACGCGCACCGTGTCCTGGTCGACGGTGCCGACCGTCTGCAGAATATCGCGCAAATCAGGGCGCTGAACGCCGGCGGGTACAGTGGCGCTTACAGCTTCGAGCCCTTCGCCGCGGAGATCCACGATCTCGCTGATCCCGTCTCGGCCGTGAAAGAGAGCATAGCCCATATCCGGGCAGCGATCTGAGACCTGATGGACGTCAACGGCAACCCGCACGCGATCGCGGGTTGGCGTTTTCCGGTCTGTCGCTGCTCAGGCGTAGCCGGCGCCCTCCGGCCTGACGGTCCGGCCCTGACCATAGTCGCGGAGGAAGGCGGAGCGGGCGGTCTCGCCGCGGTTGCCCTTCGGGTCGAGAACCTGCAGGGGCAGGGCGCCGTCGGCATAGGTACCGGTGTCGGGGGTGCAGCTCTCGGGAAGAGAGGCCCGGGTTTCGGGCGCGTCCGCCAGGTGTTCCCGAATGGCATTCAGAATCGCAAGCATGATCGATCCTCCCGTTTGTCACGCCGGAAACGGCGAAGCAGTGATTCCGGTTTCATCGTAACCGGCGAAATGTTGACCGATCGTTAACCATGATTGCGGGCAGAGCGTGGCGAAGGGCCGCGATTGCTCTGGCGAGTGGATCATTCCGTCTCTGGCAGCAGCGCTGCCGGCCTGCCGATCATTGCCTTCTGCGATTAACGCTTTGTTAACCATGCGGAGGCTAGGCAGGGATAACCAATCATTAACGCAGATGACCAAAGTGCTAACAGACGCCCGCTCGATCCGCATCAAGGGCCGCTCCTTCCTGGCGGTCGTGCTTTCGCCCGATCTGCCGCTCGACGACTGGCTGAAAAGATTGGACGACCTCGCCGCGCGCTCGGCGGGCTTCTTCCTCGGGCGACCGGTCGTGCTGGACGTCACCGAGCTTGCCATCAATCGCGCGGAGCTGAAGGAACTCCTTTCCGAGCTCGGGCACCGAAATGTCAGCATCATGGGCATCGAGGGCGGGCGCCCTTCGCTCGTCGAGCCGGGCATGCCGCCGATCCTGAAGGGTGGCCGGCCGGCTTCCGATTTCGAGGTGGCAGTCAGTGAGACGGCGACGGAGAAGCGCGGGGAAACCCCGCCGTCTGAGCCCGCCGCGACCCGTCAGGCGCTGCAGTCGCTCATCATTCGCGAGCCCGTGCGTTCCGGTCAGTCGGTGATCTTCGCCGAGGGCGACGTGACGGTCATCGGTTCGGTCGCTTCCGGCGCGGAGGTGATCGCCGGCGGTTCGATCCACATCTACGGCGCCTTGCGCGGACGAGCGCTCGCGGGCTCCGTCGGCAATGCATCCGCCCGCATCTTCTGCCGCAAGCTCGAAGCGGAGCTGGTGGCGATCGACGGCGTCTACAAGATGGCGGAAGACATGCCGGCCAACCTCCGCGGACAACCCGTCCAGTGGTGGCTGGAAGGCGACACGATCATGGCAGAGAAACTTAGCTGAGCCGTAACCGGCCGAAAACAGGAGAGCAAGATGGGGAAGGTAGTCGTCGTCACATCAGGCAAGGGCGGGGTCGGCAAGACCACCTCGACGGCCGCGCTGGGGGCTGCTCTCGCGCAGCGCAACGAAAAGGTCGTGGTCGTCGATTTCGACGTCGGCCTTCGCAATCTCGATCTCGTCATGGGCGCCGAACGCCGCGTCGTCTATGATCTCATCAACGTCATCCAGGGCGACGCCAAGCTGCCGCAGGCCCTCATCCGTGACAAGCGGCTGGAGACGCTTTACCTGCTGCCGGCTTCCCAGACCCGCGACAAGGACAACCTGACGGCCGAAGGCGTGGAACAGGTGATCGGAGAGCTCAAGCGCTATTTCGACTGGGTCATCTGCGACAGCCCGGCTGGCATCGAGCGCGGCGCGACGCTTGCCATGCGCCACGCCGATATGGCGGTGGTCGTAACAAATCCGGAAGTCTCCTCCGTGCGCGATTCCGATCGCATCATCGGTCTTCTCGACTCCAAGACTGCGAAGGCCGAACGGGGCGAGCGGATCGAAAAGCATCTTTTGCTCACCCGCTATGACGGCGCACGCGCCCAGCGCGGCGACATGCTGAAGGTCGAGGACGTGCTGGAGATCCTGTCGATCCCGCTTCTTGGCATCATTCCGGAGAGCATGGACGTGCTGCGGGCTTCCAACATCGGCGCGCCGGTCACCTTGGCCGACACCCGCAGCGGCGCGGCGCAGGCCTATTTCGGCGCGGCCCGTCGGTTGGCCGGCGAGGCGCTGCCGGTCGAAATCCCCGGCGAAAAGCGCGGGCTCCTCGGCAAGATTTTCGCACGGAGGGCTGCATGAGCATTTTCAGTCTGTTCCGCAAGCAGAAGTCGGCGCCGATGGCGCGCGAGCGACTGCAGGTACTGCTCGCCCATGAACGCGCCTCGGTGGGGTCGGATCTGGTCGCCGTTCTCCGCGAGGAAATCCTTGCCGTGATCGCCAAGCACGTTCAGGTGGACGGCGACAAGGTCCAGGTCAAGATGGACCGCGACGAGCACGTTTCCATTCTCGAAATCGAGGTGGAAATCCCGCTCGACGCGGCGCGCCTTGCTGCCTGACCGAGTACCGAATGATGCGGGCGGGCTGGAACGGCCCGCCACGCATCAGGCCTATTCGACCGCTTCGCGAATCTTCGGTTCCATGTCGGGGGTGATCGTGGCCGCGCGCGCAGGAAGGGGTTTGTCACCGCGGCTTCCGTTCCTTTCGATGTCGTCGATCAGAAGCCTCATTTCCTCGATCTCCTGGATCTGGGAGGCGATGATCTGGTCGGCAAGCCGGCGTACCCGGGGATCGCTGATCGTCGCCTTGCTCGCATTGTTGATTGCGATCGAGTGGTGGGGGATCATCGCCTTCATGAAGGTCGTGTCACCCACCAGGCTCTGGTTGCGGTTGATATAGAAGAGGACGACGGCGGCCATGGTCGCGATCACGACAATGGCGAGCTTCACGCCTCTACCGCTGTACATCGACCACATGAAGCCCAGCATGATGACAACCATCATGCAGCCCATGAGCAGCGACGCGAGCAGGCGGTTCAGGCTGAACAGGGCGTGGTCATAGCTGTAGACGAGCTGGTACATCAGGAAGAACATGATGATCGTCGAAGCCGCGATCATTGCCGCAAACCGGCCCCACCCCATCCCCTTTGTGTGATCTCGCTGATCCATTGTTCGCCCTTTCTTCCTCGACGCTGACAAAGAATTAGAACGAGGATGACCGGGATTTGGTTCAGATAAGGGGCGAGGATTGGTGACTGGTTCTTCCGCTATTCGATTGGCGTTGCTGTTGTTGTGGTCGAGCCTGGCCGCCTGTCGGAAATAGAGGGCCCTTTTTCGTACGCTCGGTGAGCGCACGGATGCCATGATGCGAACTTATTCCGTGCAAGAACAGGATGCGAGTGACGACTTTATCGAAAAGAGCTCTCAACTGGTCGATGAATTCATCCAAGAGCTGAAGAAGCGTGACCCACCGAGATGACTGCGCCCGTGCGGCGCGCGGCTTGCTGCGTGATCAAACGGGCGGCGGGCCTGTCCAGCCCGCCACCATGTTCGGGTGTCCATCTCAGCCTTTCGCGATGATGGCCATGAACTTTTCGCCGTACCGAGCGAATTTCGTCGCTCCGACACCCGAGATCGAGAGCATCTCTTGCTCCGTTTTCGGACGGACGGTCGCGAAGGAAATAAGCGTCGTATCGGGAAACACGACATAAGGAGCGACACCCAGGGACTTTGAGATCGCCAGCCGCTCGGCGCGCAACGCCTGGAACAGCTTTTCGTCCTCGTCAGTCAATCGGGCCCTGGTTGCCGTAACGACGGGTTTGCCTCGTTCCCTCTTGCGGACGGTGTCAATGGCGTCCCGGCGAAGGATCACTGCCACTTCCTTTTTGAAAACGCGATGAGCAGCGGCCTCCAGCTTCAGTGCGCCATATTCGTCGTGGGCAACCCGGATGTAGCCGAGAGCGAGGAGTTGTCTGAAAATCGATTGCCATGCGGGGGCAGGAAGCTCTTTGCCAACGCCGAAGACGGCCAGCTGGTCATGCCTGAATTTCCTCGTCCGCTCCGTGTCCTTTCCAAGGAGGACGTCGATCACGTGCGCGGTCCCGAAGCGTTCTCCCGTGCGATAGACGGCCGCCAGCGCCTTGATTGACGATTCGCTGCCATCCCAGGTCTCGACGGGATTGTTACATGTGTCGCAGTTGCCGCACCGGTCAGGGGCCGCTTCACCAAAATGAGAAAGGATCGCTTTCCGGCGGCACCCGGCGGTCTCGCAGATTCCGAGGAGCGCGCTCAGTTTTGCCCGTTCGATGCGCTTTATCTCGTCTGTCGCGTCGCCCTCGTCGATCATCCGCTGACGTTGGACGATGTCCTGCATCCCATAGATCATGAAGGCCTCCGAGGGGAGGCCGTCACGACCAGCGCGTCCGGTTTCCTGGTAATAGCCCTCGACGGACGACGGCAGGTCCAGGTGGGCGACGTACCGGACGTTCGGCTTGTTGATGCCCATCCCGAATGCGACGGTTGCGACAAGGCAAAGGTCTTCTTCCATCCGGAAGGCGTCCTGGTTCTCTGCCTTGACGGCCGGGTCCATGCCCGCATGGTACGGCCTCGCCTTGATACCATGGTCGTTGAGCCAGGCGGCGGTTTCCTCGACTTTGCGCCGCGAAAGGCAATAGACGATGCCGCTGGAGCCTTCGTGGCGCTGCAGGAAACGAATGAGTTGCGATCTCGCGTTGTCCCGCTCGGCAATGTGATAGGTAATGTTGGGCCGGTCGAAGCTGTCACCGAAGACCGCGGCGTCGTCGAGCTGGAGTTGGCGGATGATGTCGTCACGCGTGTGTGGGTCGGCCGTGGCCGTGAGGGCAATGCGCGGAACACCGGGATAGAGTTCCTTGAGTTTCCCGAGCCCGAGATAGTCCTTGCGGAAGTTGTGGCCCCAGCTGCTGACGCAGTGGCATTCGTCGATCGCAATCAGCGAGATCGGGACGTCTCCGAAGAGGCCGGCGAAGCCGGGGAGGACCACACGCTCCGGGGTAACATAGATCAGCTTGATCTGCCCGGCGCGGAGCCTCGCCCTGACGGCGCGCGATTCCTCTTCGGACTGCTGAGACCAGAGGCACTCGGCTGCGATCCCAAGTGCCTTCAATTCTTCGACCTGATCTCTCATCAACGCGACCAGCGGCGAGATGACGACGGTTACGCCCGGCAGGCAAACGCCGGGAAGCTGGAAACAGAGCGACTTGCCCTTGCCGGTCGGGAAGAGCACGAGTGCGTCATTCCCTGCAATGACATGGCGGATGACATCCGCCTGCTTCCCACGAAACGCTTGATAACCCCAGACCCGGCGAAGGACATCGACAGGATTTTCAGCCTGGACGGCGTCAAAAAAGGTCGTCGTGGCTGAACGTTGGTTCGATGCGTGCATGGCGTGTTGCTTGTCCATCCGGCTTGTTGTCGCCCGTTTGATGCCCCGCGCTCTGTGGCGAGGTCGTGGCTGGACGGAACCCGTTGCGGTGCGTCTATCACGATTCGTGTTGATGCCGCACCGATCGGGTGGGCCGGCGGGGACGGTGAGACCCCTGTTCCGAACGCATTGCACGATGCCCACGCGCGCGACGGCGGCCTGATCTCTTCGACGGAGGCCGCGCTCGCGTCGGGACGATCCCTGTTCGCTCGGATCGAATGCGCTTGTCTATGAAGGTTCGCCTGCGTCAGCCGCCGGGGGCGGACGGTTCGTCCTCTCCGTTGCTCGTTTCTGCCGAATTCTTGCCTGATACTCCGGGAAACGCATTAATCCAACAATGCAGGCGATCCATTTGATATAGCCGGTAGCCGGCAATGGCGGTTCGATGGAGGGGATTTTGCTGGAGAGCGAGACCATTCAGGCCGGGACGGCTGAAACGCGCCTGCGGATACTCGACGTCCTGGCACGGTTGCCGTGGGACGGTGTGAGCTTCCAGCATGAGATACCGGGGCTTTCACTCTATCGGATCGTCGAAACCACCGGGCCCTTCTCGACGGTCTATGAACCCAGCCTCTCGCTGATCATCAAGGGGAGCAAACGCCTCAGCGTCGGCGATGAGAGGCTCGTATACGATGAGTCATGCTTTTTTCTCACCACGATCGGCCTGCCGATGACCGGCCAGATCTGCGAGGTGAGCAAGACCGAGCCCTACGTCGCCGCCAAGCTGCGTCTGGACCTCGAGGCGCTCCGGCGTCTGATCACCAACCACGACCTCTATCCGACGAACACCTCCGACCGCGACCGCGGGATCGTGGTGGGCAGGGCCACGCCGGAACTTTTCGATGCATTCTGGAGACTGATTTCGCTGGTCGACTCTCCGAACGACATACCGTTCATGGCAAACCATATTCAGAATGAGATTTTCTATCGCCTCCTCACCGGAGAGCATGGAGGACGGCTCCGGCGCTTTGCGTTGGCGGGAACGAACAGCAACCGCGTGGCAAAGGCGGTGGCCTGGCTGAAGGAGAATTATGCCATGCCGCTCCGCGTCGAGGCGCTGGCGGAGATGGCGAACATGGGCGTTTCCACGCTGCATCATCATTTCCGCGCGGTGACCGCCATGAGTCCGCTGCAGTTCCAGAAGCATTTGCGGCTGCACCATGCGCGCGAACTCATGCTGTCCGGTTCGCTCGACGCGGCGAGTGCGGCACTCAAGGTCGGGTACGAGAGCCCGACGCAGTTCAGCCGGGAGTATCGCCGCATGTTCGGGCATCCTCCCTTGCGTGACGTCAAGGCAATCCTCAATTCCGATGGCGCCACCCGGCGGGGTGTGGTCGGATAGTACAACTCTGGCGGAATGTCGCCTATGGCGGTTCGCGGTACGGTTTTTGCGGGTGCGTGGCGATGGTCACGCGTCAGCGACAGGATCAGGCAATAATCGGACAGGATCCTGCCTACCGAAGTTCAGCATCGCATTATAGGCTTGCAGAGATAACAAACGTCAAGGAGCGTCCGCGCGGCGAGCCGTGGCCGGCGTTCCGCGTCCGTGTCAGAACGCGAGGAGAACACCATGGTGACTTTGACGATCAACGGCAACGAGCATGATGTCGATGCCGAACCGGACATGCCGCTTCTGTGGGCGATCCGCGACCTCGTCGGACTGACGGGAACAAAATTCGGCTGCGGCATGGCGCAATGCGGCGCCTGCACGGTGCTCATGGACGGCGCGCCCGTGCGTTCCTGCCAGACACCGATCGGCGATGTCGGCAGCGCGAAGATAACGACGATCGAAGGGCTCTCGGGCAAGGTGGCGACGACGGTGCAGGCCGTCTGGGCCGATCTCGATGTCCCGCAATGCGGCTACTGCCAGTCGGGCCAGATCATGTCGGCGACCGATCTTCTGACCAACAATCCGAAGCCCACCGATGACGACATCGACGCTGCCATGACTGGCAATCTCTGTCGCTGCGCCACCTATCACCGAATCCGTGCCGGCATTCACGAAGCCGCCAAGCGTCTGGAGGCCTGAACGATGATCCCGAAACTCATGCAATCGCTCACTCTTCCCGTCGCAAAGATGCAGGCATCGCGCCGGCAGTTCATGCTGGGTGCGCTGGCAGCGGGCGGCGGTCTCGCCGTCGGCTATCGGTTCGTCGCAGCTTCGCCCGCCATTGCCGGCGAGCCTGCCGCGGATGACGGAGGTGCGGCCGCCTTCACCCCGTATCTGACGATTGACGGCGACGGCAAGGTCGTCGTGCTCTCGTCCCAGTTCGAGATGGGGCAGGGCTCGTATAACGGGCTTGCGACGCTCGTTGCCGAGGAACTCGACGCAGACTGGTCGTCGATCGACGTTCGTGGCGTGGCCGGCAATGTGAAGGCCTATGGCAACATCGCCTTCGGCGGCACGGTCCAGGGAACGGGGGGTTCCACATCCATGGTCACCTCGTGGGAACGCTACCGGAAGGCAGGCGCGACGGCGCGTGCCATGCTGTTGGCGGCCGCAGCGTCCGAATGGGGTGTTCCGCCCGAGGAGATCACGGTCGAAAATGGCTTGCTGGCGCATCCCGCCGGCAAGTCCGCCGGCTTCGGCGCCTTTGCCGCCAAGGCGGCAACCATGCCGATACCGACCGACGTCAAGCTCAAGCCGCCGGGTGACTGGAAGCTGATCGGCAATGCCAAGCTGAAGCGCTTCGACAGTGCTCGCAAAGCGAACGGAACCGAGCAGTATACGATCGACGTCAAGCTACCGGGCATGCTGACGGCCGTCATGATCCATCCGCCGATGTTCGGGGCCAAGGTGAAGTCCTTTGATGCTGCCGCAGCGCGTTCCGTGAAGGGCGTCGTGGATGTCGTCGAGACGCCACGTGGTGTGGCCGTCGTCGGCGAACACATGTGGGCGGCGATAAAGGGCCGGGAAGCCGTCAAGGTGGTCTGGGACGACACGGCGGCCGAAAAGCGCAGCAGCTCCGACATCATGGCGATGTACAGGGATCTCGCGGACAAGGCGCCGGTGGCCGTGGCGCGCAAGGACGGTGACGCGGAGGCGGGCTTCGCCGGTGCGGCCAAGGTCATCGAGGCGACCTTCGAGTTTCCCTATCTGGCACACGCCGCGATGGAGCCGCTCAACGCGGTGGCGCGCCGGAACGAGGACGGAACGCTGGAGATATGGGGCGGGCACCAGTTCCCCGATGTCTATCAGATGCTTGCCAGCCAGATCGTCGGTACGACACCGGACAAGGTGAAGCTGCACGTGATGAAGAGCGGCGGCAGTTTTGGCCGGCGCGCGGTCTTCGACGGCGACGTGGTCGTCGAGTCCGTTTACGTCGCCAAGGCGATCGGCTTCCGGGCTCCCGTCAAGGTCCAGTGGACCCGAGAGGACGACATGCGCGCCGGCCGTTATCGCCCTGCCTATGTGCACAAGCTGAAGGCCGGGATCGACGGTGACGGCAAGCTCGTCGCCTGGAGCGATCACGTGGTCGGACAATCGATCATGGCCAAGACCGCGTTCGAGGGTATGGTTCAAAACGGGGTCGATCCGACCTCGGTCGAAGGGGCGAGCAACCTGCCCTATGCCATTCCCAGCCAGACGGTCGGCCTGACGACGACAGAGGTCGGCGTGCCGGTTCTCTGGTGGCGTTCCGTGGGCTCGACCCACACCGCGTTTGCGGCGGAAGCCTTCCTCGATGAAGTCGCCGAAGCGGCGGGCCGCGATCCGGTCGAGTATCGCCTCTCGATGCTCGATCCGCAGTCGCGTCATGCGGTCGTCCTCAGGCTCGCGGCGGAAAAGGCCGAGTGGAGCAAGCCACTCGCGGAAGGCCGCTTCCGCGGTGTCGCAGTGGCGGAGAGCTTCGGATCCGTCGTTGCACAGATCGCGGAAGTCTCCACCGACCGCAACGGCAACATCAAGGTCGAACGCGTCGTCGCCGCGGTCGACTGCGGTCTTGCGGTCAATCCGGATGTGGTCCGCGCCCAGGTCGAGGGCGGGATAGGGTTCGGTCTGGGCGCCATTCTCGGCGAGGAGATCACTCTGACGTCCGGCAAGGTCGACCAGGGCAACTTCGACGTCTATACGCCGCTCAGGATCGACGCGATGCCGGTGGTGGAGGTCCATATTCTCGCCTCCGCCAACCCTCCGTCCGGGATCGGCGAGCCGGGTGTTCCGCCGATCGGTCCGGCGGTCGCCAATGCCGTCTACAAGGCGCTCGGCAAGCGGATCCGTCTCATGCCCTTTGCCAGGACGCTCAATGCATGATTCCTGTCTCCCCGGCCGCTCGAGCGGCCGGGGAGATCGGTTTCGGGACTTCGGATGCAGGCGAAGGCGGAGTTGTTGCGGCTGCCTTGCTCTCGCTCCATCAGGTTGCGCCGAGGATGACGGCTAATCCACCCGATTGCCGTCGGCGTCGAAGATATGCAGGCGGTCTTTCGGGAAGTCGGCGCGGACCTTCGAACCGCTGCCGAGAACCGAGCGGTCGGTCGTGAAGATCTTGAAGGGCAGGCCATGCAGCGAAAGGTGCATGATGATGCCGAAGCCCGTCGGCTCCACGAGGTCGAGATCGGCCTCGATGGCACCTGTCGTGGAGATGACGACGTGTTCCGGACGAATGCCGAGGGTTACTTCGCTTCCGGTTTCGAGCCCGGCTCTCGGCTCGACCGCAACAGGAGAACCGTCGGGAAGCTGCACGGCGGCGGTGTTGTCGCCGCTCATGTAGCGGCCTTTCATGAAGTTCATTCCCGGGGAACCGATGAACCCTGCAACGAAAAGATTGGCCGGGCGGTCGTAGAGATCGAGGGGGGAGCCGACCTGCTGAACGACCCCGCCATGCATGGCGACGATGCGGTCGGCTAGCGTCATAGCCTCGATCTGGTCGTGGGTCACGTAGATCGAGGTGGCGCCGAGTTCTCCGTGCAGCTTCTTGATCTCGGCACGCATCTGTTCGCGCAGACGCGCGTCGAGATTGGAGAGCGGCTCATCGAAGAGAAATGCCTTCGGCTGGCGGACGATCGCCCGGCCCATGGCGACGCGCTGGCGCTGGCCGCCCGAAAGTGCCTTCGGGCGGCGTGCGAGCAGAGGATCGAGGCCGAGCTTGGCGGCCGCGTCCGCGACGACCTGTGCAATTTTTTCCTTCGCCGTCTTCCGTAGCCTCAGGCTGTAGCTCATGTTCTCGGCCACCGACATGTGGGGATAGAGCGCATAGGACTGGAACACCATGGCGATGTCGCGGTCCTTCGGCGCCAGTTCGTTCACGCGCTTCTCCGCGATGCGGATTTCGCCTGCGGTCACCTCTTCGAGACCGGCGATCATCCGTAGAAGCGTGGACTTTCCGCAGCCGGAGGGACCGACCAGCACGATGAACTCGCCATTCCGGATTGAGAGGTCCACGCCGTGCAGGACGGGAAAGTGGCCGTAGCTCTTCTGGACGCCGGATATATCGATGGAAGCCATGGGTGGTCCTTTCAGCCTTTGACCGCGCCGGCCGTCAGGCCCTGCACGAGGTAGCGCTGGATGAGGAGGAAAAAGAGGCAGGCGGGGATGAGGGCCAGCACGCCCGCCGCCATCATCTGCCCGAAGTCGACGGAAAACTTGGAAACGAAGGACAGGAGGCCGACCGGGAACGTCGCCGCGTCGTTGCCGGAGATCAGCATCAGCGCGAAGAGGAGTTCACTCCAGGCGGCTGTGAAGACGAAGCCGAGCGTCGCCGCGATACCGGGCAGCGTCAGCGGCAGGATGATCTGCCGGAAAGCGACGAACTGGGTGGCGCCGTCGATCATCGCGGCTTCCTCCAGATCCTTCGGGATGCCGTCGAAGAAGGACTGCATGAGGAAGGTCGCGAAGGGGACGTTGAAGGCGGAGTAGACGATGACGAGACCGGTAAGGCTGTTGGTTAGCCCGAGCGGCGAGAGCATCTTGAAGATCGGCGCGACCAGCATGACCAATGGGAACATCTGGGTGAGCAGCATCAGCGCGACGATCCAGTACTTCGCCCGGAAGGAGAAACGCGAAAGCGCGTAGCCGGAGAGGGAGGCGAGCACGGTGACGACGGCCGCTGTGGCGCCGGAGACGATGAGGCTGTTCTTGAAGAAGGTCGGAAAGGCGCTGTGGGCGATGACAAAGGTGAAATGTTCGAGGGTCATCTCGGACGGCCACATGCGCACGCCCTCGCTGTAGAGCAGCCTGTTCGGCGTGACCGACACTTTCAGAAGCCAGAACAGCGGGAAGAGCGCGACGGCGACATAGGCGAGGATCGCAAGACGATGGGAGACGGTGAGGAGTATGCGGGATGGCCTCATGGTCTCAGCCCTTGTTCAGGAGTGACTGGCGAAGCAGCACGATCAGCATGGAATAGGCGAGCAGCAGGACCAGCAGCACCAGGGCAATCGCCGAGGCATAGCCGAAATCGAGCCGCTTGAAGGCCTGCGTGAAGATGTAGGAGGCGACGATCTGGGTCCGGTCGGCCGGGCCGCCATTGGTCATGACGATGATGAGGTCAGCGAAGTTCGAGACCCAGACGGTCCGCAGCAGGACCGTGATGGCGATGGTCGGCGCGAGGAACGGCAAGGTGATCGACAGGAAGCGCTGGACGGGCCCGGCGCCGTCGATGGCGGCGGCCTCGTAGAGGTCGCGTGGAATCGCCTGGAGAGCAGCGAGAAGCGTGATGGCGAAGAAGGGGATGCCCCACCATACATTGGCTGCGATCGGTCCCCACATCGCAAGCTGCGGATCGGCGAGGATGTTGTTGGGCTCGGCAAGAAGACCGAGCGCGTGAAGCCAGTGCGGCAGCGGTCCGATCACGGGGTTGAACAGCCAGGCCCAGTTGAGGCCGGCGAGAAAGCTCGGCACGGCCCATGGCAGGAAAACCAGCGCCTGCGCCAACCCGCGTCCGTAGAACGGTTTGTCGAGGAGCAGGGCGAGGATCAGGCCGAATACGAATTGCAGGGCGACCGAGGCGCCCGTCCACCAGAGTGTGTTCTTTAGTGCCCGGTAGAAGTCCTGGTCGCGGCCGAGCGCGCGGAAATGATCAAGGCCGATGAAGCCGCCCGAAAAGGGGTTGAGCAGCTGGATGTCGCGGAAGGCGTAGGAAATGCCGAGCACCAGCGGCACCAGCATGACGGCGACGATCAGGACGAGCGCCGGCGCGCTGTAGAGATAGGGTTCCGACGCATCGGCCATTCGCTTGGTCAGCGATCTCCGGTCATCGGCGCGGGCAGGCGAGGTCATCGGCGGCGTTCCGTTGGACGAACTTGCTTCAGTTCCGGGCGGAGAACTGGTCTCCGCCCGGAGGATGCTGCGTTACTGCTTGGCGAGATACTTCTGCTGCGCCTTTGTCAGGTAGTCGGCCCACTGGTCCGCCAGTTCCTGCGGGGTGATGTCGCCGAGAAGCGCCTGTTGCGAGGTCTTGATCACCAGCGAGTCCTTGAAGAAGGCGAACTCTTCCAGATGTGTCGGCATGACAGTCGGGACTGCGTCCTTGTCGGAAAGCTCCTCAAACCATCCCTTGAACTGCGGGCTCGAGTAGAAGGGGTCGTTCTCGGCGGACTTGAGCGCCGGCAGCGCGCCGGTTCGCTTGTTCCACTCGACATTGCCTTCCTTGCCTTCGAGCGTCGCGATCAGCTTCCAGGCAAGATCCTTGTTCTCGCTCGCCGACATCATCGACCAGCCGGCATAGCCGATGGTCGGGAAGGTCTTGCCGTCCGGTCCCTTCGGCATCGTCATGATGCCGTAGTCGTCGGCATTCATGTGCTGGCCGATCGCGATGAGGGCGTCCGGATCCTGATCGAGGAAGGCGCAGGTGCCGCTGTAGAAGCCGGCGACGATCTCGTTGAAGCCCCAGTTGACGCTGTCCTTCGGTGCGTAGCCGTTCTTGTAGAGGTCGATGAGCCAGGTGAGGCCCTTGACCCAGCCTTCGGAGTTGAACGTGGAGGTGCCGTCCTCGGTGAAGAACGCGTTGTCGCCGGCCATGGACGCGCCGAACATCACCCAGCCGTTGAGGCCGCCCGGTCCGCCGCGAAGGCAGTAGCCGTATTTGCCTGGAAGGGCAGAGACCTTCTTCGCGGCTTCGGCGAACTCGTCCATGGTCTTCGGCGGCTCAGACACGCCGGCCTCTGCGAGCAGCTTCTTGTTGTAGAACATAGCACGCAGATAGAAGCCGTAAGGCAGCATGTAGGCGGTGTCCTTGACATCACGGCCGAGCTCGAGAGCGCGATCGGAGAGGTCGGCGGTCTGGTCCCATTCCTTCAGATAGGGCTCGAGGCTTTCGACCATGCCGTTGTTGGCGTAAAGTGACAGCCAGGTGTCCGGCATTTCCATGACATCCGGGATTTCGCCGGCCGAAACCATGGTGGCGAACTTCTGGAAGGATTCGCCCCAGGGTAGCGAAATGATTTCCACCTTGGTGCCGGGATTGGCGGCTTCGAACTTCGAAACGACGGATTTCAGGGTCTCGGTGCGTTCCGGACTGGTGATGACCTCCACGAGCTTCAGCGTGGTGTCGGCAAGGGCCGTACCTGCCATCAGGGCGCTCATCAGGGCTGCTGTCAGAAGTGTTTTCATGGTCATTCCCCCTCTTGTTCTTGGGTTGATAGGCAAGTTCAGCTCTTGGCGGCGTTGATCGCCGTCTCCAGGTCACTCCACAGGGCATCCATTCCTTCGAGGCCGACATGGAGACGCACGGACCGCGGGTTCATGCCGAAGGCATGGGCGGAATTCGGTTGGGCCTTCTGCTGCAGCACAACCTCGCCGGGGACGATCAGGCTTTCGTGTCCGCCCCAGCTGACGCCGAGCTTGAAGAGTTCGAGCTTGTCGGCGAAGGCGCGGATGTCGACACCTTCACGGAAGACGAAGGAGAAGAGGCCCGAGGTGCCGGAGAGCCCCGGCGGCAGTTGATTGGCAAGGCCCGGATGATTGACGTGCTCTACCTCGGGAAGGGCCTGCAACCGCCGTGCGATCTCGAGGCCGGCCGCTTCGTGCGCCTTCATGCGGATCGGCAGCGTCCGGAGCCCGCGGATCAGCAGCCACGCGTCGAAGGGCGACATCTTGCCGCCGAGATAGGGGAGGCTCTCGCCGCGGATACGGTCGACGAGCGCCTTCGGACCGGTGACGACGCCGGCGACGACGTCGCTGTGGCCGCCCAGATATTTGGAGGCCGAGTGCAGCACGAGATCGACGCCGAGCGAGAGCGGGCGCTGGAAGACCGGGCTCGCCCAGCTGTTGTCGATGACAGTCAGGACGCCATGCTTCCTGGCGATCGCCGCGAGCGCGGCGACGTCGTGGGTCTCCATGATCCAGCTGGTCGGGCTCTCCATGTAGAAGAGCTTCGCCCCCGGCAGTGCCTTTTCGACGGCTTCCTCGTCGGTGCCGTCGACATAGGTCACCTCGATCTTCATGCGCTTCAGGAGCGTTCCGAAGAGGCGGAAGGCGTCCGGGTAAAGATGCTTCACCGCGACGATGCGGTCGCCCGGCTCCACGAAGGTAAGCACAGTGGAGGAGATCGCCGCCATGCCGCTTCCGAAGCCCAGCGCATCCTCGCCGCCTTCGAGCTTCGCCAGCATTTCCTCGAAGTGGCGCACCGTCGGATTGAGCCCGCGCGAATAGACCGGGCGGTTCTTTTCGCCGCGATACGTCGCGACCATCTCGTCGACGCTCTCGAAAGTGAAGAGCGAGGTCTGGACGATCGGCGGCACGACGGCCTCGAAGGCATTGCCGTCGTCGTGGGCGACGACCAGGGAGGCGTGCTCGAATGGATCCGGACCGTTGATCATTTGGACATTTCCTTGATGTCTTCCTCGACGACGTCGAGGATCTTCAGTGTTTCGCGCCGTGCGGCCTCGGTGTCCTGGGCGACGATCGCGTTGAACAATGTGCGATGATAGGGAAAGGATCTCCGGGCGAAGTCCGGACGGTCGAAAGGCTTCTCCCAGAAGCGCTCGAAGGCTTCGCGCATCTGTTCGAGCAGCTGGCGGAACAGCGGATTGTGGGTGGCGTCGTAGATCGCGAGATGGAAGGCGAGGTCCTCCTCGCCGGCGGTTCCCTTCAGGAGATGGACTCGTTCCATTTCATCGAGCTTGGCTTCCATGTTGACAAGATCGTCTGCCGTGCGGCGCCGGGCCGCCACCATGCAGGCCTCGCATTCGATGCCGCGTCGCACTTCGAGTGTCTGCAGGAGTGCGTCACGCACGCTTGCCGTTTCGACGGAGAGCGGCATGTGGATGGTGGCGGATGTGATCGGTTTCAGAAGATAGGTGCCGCTGCCTTTGCGCGTCTCCATGACGCCGAGCGCCTGGAAATGGCGGATCACCTCACGGATCGTCGAACGGCCGACACCGAGGGCGGCCATGAGCTCGCGCTCCGCCGGAAGGCGGTCACCGGCGGCAAGGCGCGCCTGATCGATGTAGCGGGCGAGCGATTCCGTCACCTGTCGGGCGCGGTCCATCGGAGGAAGGGGAGCTATCAGCGGCTTGGTACGAGGCGTCGTCATCGTTGTCGGCTTCAAATTGGTCTGACATCATAGCATTCTCGTTTCCAGCGCAAGGAGTCAAGGCCTGAAAGCGGCAGGAGAGAAGCGTGTTCCGGCAGAGAAGCGGAGCTTCGTCCCGGCTTTTCTGCCGGGCACGTCTGGAGGCTTGATCGGCTGGATCCCTTCTCATACCTCGTTGGAAGGGTAAGTCCGCGCCAGCGCCGCGTTGTAGCCTCGAGCCCCCAAGGAAGGGTGGCCGGGCAACGCGCAGATGGTCGACAAGGGTGCTGAGATGCCGTCGTTTGGTGGCCCCGGAGGGGCGGCGCTCTTGCACCAGTCGTTCCGCTCAGGGCGGTGTCGGTGTCAGTCGAAGCCCTGCTTGGAGCAGAAGATCGGTGCGCTCTCCTGGCATCGACAGCGCCTGCGCGAGCCGCACAAACCGACGATGCCTTGCCTGGTCTGGAGCCGGCAACCTGGACAGATCGATCACTTCAATCATCCCTTCTGCCGCCAGCTCTTTCACCGTCGCGTTCTGCCTGTCGACGGCGCCGATCCGCGGAAGGGATCCGGCAAGACGGCTCGATAGAGCCAGCGCACGATCATCCTTTGCGTTGAGTAGGATTATCGGTTGTGCGAGGCGCCCGATCGTCCGGACCTGTCGTCCGAAGAGATCGATCTCTATATCTGGCGCCGCCAACACCACCTGGCCTATTCGGCCAAGTACATCATCTCTGTTCGTGAGCTTAAGTTGCCGCAGCGCTTCGACGACAAGCCACGCTCCGGTGCTATGCCCGAACAGCGTAATACTGCCCTTGTTGCCGTTCTTGCCAAGGCGGGCGAGAAGATCCGTAAGATCGTCGCGGGCGTATAGTGCGGCGTCCTTGTCGGCAATATAGCCGGTGACCGTCCCTTCGGACGGCCAGCTGAAAAGAACGGGTGTCTCTTGAAGCTTGCCTTCTATTGCAACTTTTGAGATTTGGAAAAGTGACTCCTGGAATGTGTAATTGTATCCGTGCACGTAGACGACTGTTTTGCGGTGCTGGAGGGCATCTATGTCGGATAAGCCCTTGCGTTCTTTCACAAGGTATTCTTCACCGGCGGTGAAGGTGGCCGATTGGCTCTGGCCATGCGATTCGTTCCGGTCTGCGACCATGGCGACGGTGAATCGTTCGAACCGCAGCTTCGGCGATCGTTTTGAAGAATAGCCGGGGCTGGCGGCATCCTTCTGCCTGTCTGTTGCCGTGACGATCGTGACGCTTGGATACCGCGCCGGGGCGTCCGTCCGCGGCGCCAGAACGCTGTCGCCTGGTCGAGATGCACATGCAGCCACACTAAGAAGGAGCCAAACGAGCGCCAGCCGCTGCAATAGGTGATTGTGGTTTGAGGCCATGATCTCCGGTGTCCGGGCGCATCTGATTTCAGCTGAGGTGGAGAAAAATCACTCAGACCTCGTCGATGTCAGCCCTCATTGCTTCAAGCTGCGAGGTGGAGCCGGACGGGCATTATTCAGGAGCTGATTGGCAATCGCGGTAAACCACCAGAATACCGTACGAATGGTCATCGCAATAACTGTCTTCAGCTCGTAGGGGTAACCCATGAGGATCCAGACACCCAGTCCTGTGAATACCAGCAGGGTTGCCGTCGCGATCGCAATTGCGAGTGTCGACGCCCACCGGCGGTGTAGGATGAATGCCGCCCCCGCGGCCACGTAAGCGAATCCTGCTGCAAAGTTGAAATAGAGCACGAACGGAACGATCCGCTCAGTCGGCTCTGCGTCACTTTGGAGCAAGAGTATATTGTTCCCGCCCGAGATGAGTGTCGCGACACCGAACAACACTGCGAATACGCCGATCGTGGGATTAAAGAAGGTGGAGATACGTGCAGATGGCATGACATTCGCTCCTCATCAATATCACAATTGTCGCTCACCTTTGCAGGGTGAATTTCGTCCGTCCGGCTGCTAGCCCGGCATAACCCTGTTCTGTCCGAACCAGTTGCACGCACTGTTCTGGAAGGAGGCCGCCGGGCTTCAGACAAATCCCTTCTGGCGTCGCCCGCCAGGTCGGAGACAGATCCAGGGGGCCGCCGGTCATCTTGCCCGTCCCGTTGCGATAGAGCACGAGTTTCCCGACGCGGCTATCGGTGGTCATCGTCCAGGGGCGTCCATCCGTAATCTTATAGGCAGGAGACGGCTCCTCCGCCCGGCCTTGCGTGATCAAGGCAGACGATGTCACGAAGAGTGCAAGGAGGCCTACCCGCCATCGTGACTGTGCGTCGGTCGTGCCCGTGCGGCATGTTGGTTCTCGCGTCTGCATTCGTCTCTCCTTTGGCTACTCTGTGCAATAAGCTGCGACGCGTCTTTATGACGGTGGCAGACCTGGCGTCAGTCGAAGCCGCGTCCCTCACCGGCTTCTTCATGGGTCACACCATCCCTGATGTGATAGATGCGCTTGAAGGTTGGAATGATCTTCTCGTCATGGGTGACGACGATAATGGCGGTGCCGAACCTGACGGCCATGTCGTTCAGGATGCGTATGACGCTCAGGGCGCGTACGCTGTCGAGCGGCGCGGTCGGTTCGTCGGCAAGAATGATGGGCGGGCGATTGATCAGCCCCCGCGCGATCGCAACGCGTTGCTGCTCCCCGCCCGAAAGCTGGGACGGCATCGCGGCGGCGCGATGGTCTACGTCCAGGGCCTTCAGGAGCTCGCGCGCCCGTCGGCGTGACTCGCCGTTGGGGACACCCGCCAGCATCGGCAGCAGCGCGACGTTGTCGGTCACGTCGAGAAACGGGATGAGGTATGGCGCCTGAAAGACGAAGCCGATCTTGTCTCGTCTCAACGCGCGCAGGTCGCTGATTTTCCAGCCATCGTCATAGATCACCGTCTCGCCGAGGGTCATGCGCCCGCCGCTCGGGTCGATCACCGCGCCGAGGGCCTTGAGGAGCGTGCTCTTGCCCGATCCGGACGGGCCGACAAGGCCGACGACTTCGCCGGGCGCGACCTTCATGTTGACGTCCTTAAGGGCGTCGACTGCCGTGTCGCCGCTGCCGTAGCGCTTCCGGAGTCCTTCGATCAGAATTCCGCCATCTGCCATCTCAGCCTCCTATCGCTTCGGCCGGATCGATCTTCAGGGCCATTCTGATGGCAACGATACTGGCGAGTGCGCAGATGACGACGACGGCGACGAGCCCTGTCGCCGTGTCCTTGGACAGAAGCAGGACGAACTTCGGAAACAAGGGTGCCGCGAAGGTCGCCGTGATCTTGCCGACGACGAAGCCAATCAGGCCCAGCACGACTGCCTGCTGCAGGATCATCGAGGCGATCGTCCGGTTGCGCGTGCCGATTAGTTTTAGGACGGCGATCTCGCGTATCTTGTCCATCGTCAATGTGTAGATGATGAAGGCGACGATGGCCGCGCTGACAACGGCCAGGATCGCGAGAAACATGCCGATCTGTTTGGCCGAGGTGGCGATCAGTTTGCCGATCAGGATCTCTTCCATCTGCGCACGCGTGTAGACCGTCAGCCGCTTCCACCTCGCAATGTCTGCAGCGATCTGGTCCGCGTCGTATCCCGGCTTGATGCGCACCAGAACGGCGTTCACGTACGGGTTGCTGTTTTGCGATGCAATGACGGCATCCAGCAGGCCCGGCACACCCGGTCTGTTGAATTCGGGGTTCTCGCTCGTGCGTCGGCGCTGGCGGACGATGGAGTCGTTGTCTTTGACGAATTGTGCTTCCTGCGCGTCCTTCAGCGGGATGAAGATCATCGGGTCACCGCTGGATGAAACCGCACGCCGGGTCAGGCCCACGATCTTGTAATGATTTCGCCGGATGACAATGGTATCGCCGAGGGTGAAACCGCTCGCAGCATCCGCCACCGCTTCATAGTGACCCCTTGTGATCTGGCGCCCGGCAACGAGAAACGGTGGCCAGCCGGGCGTCGCGACATTACCCGGCGCAATGCCAACCACCATCGCGCGAACGTCCGTACTTCCCTTTCGGACCTGCATCGTCAGGTAGGTGATGTTGGCAACCTGTTCGACGCCGGGCGTCGCCAGGATCATCCGATAGATATCGTCATTGATGCTCGAGGATTCGGCGTAGGGACCCAGCGTGTTCTGCTGTACGACCCACATGTCGGCGCCGCTGTTGTCGAGCAGCACTTTGCCGTCTTCAACCATGCCCCGGTAGACGCCGGCCATCGTAAACGTCACGCCGATGAGGAGACCGAGCCCGATCCCGGTGAAGACGAACTTGCCCCACGAATGAAGAATGTCACGGCCTGCAAGACTGATCATTTGAGAAGCTCCGCCGGCTCGTTTGCAATCTGGATGCGGCTCGTGCTCGTCAGTCGCGAAGCGCTGTGGACGACGATCTCGTCACCCGCCTGAAGGCCTTCTGCGATCTGGACCGTGCCGTCGAGATCCATCGCGCCAATCCGGACGGGCGTGAAACGGATTTTTCCATCCGCTACCGTCCAGACGCCGGTCTTGTCGTCGACATTCTGGAGAGCGGCATTGGGGATGGCCGGGCCGGAGGGGAGCTCGGGCAGGGCAATCGTCACCTCGGCCAGCTCGCCGATCGGCGGAATCGGATCGGGAAGCGTGTCGAACTCGACCTTGGCCAGGTTTTCCTCGGTGACCGAGTCCGCGAGCACTTCGACGCGAGACACTCGTCCGGCGATGGCCGTTCCACCGTGGGAGCGAAGAGCAATCTGCGCGGGCAGTGCCTTGCGAAGACCCATGGCCGCGATCTGGTCGAACCGGGCATTGATCCAGAGGTTCTTCGGGTCGATCATTTCGATGACTGCCTGGCCGGCGACCACGGTCGTTCCCGACTCGGAATTGCGGGCGACGACCACGCCGTCGACCGGGGCGAGCAGAACCAGAGTGTCGCGTTGCTTGACGAGGCCGTCTCGATCGGCGCGGTTGCGTCGCAAGTCCTGCTGTGCGGCCGCGAGATTCGACTGGGCGGCCGAGAGGGCGGCAAGAGCGACCTGGCTGTCCTGCTGCTTGGTTTCCACAGCGGCCTTGCTGACGGTCTGGCTCTCCCAGAGCGCGTCATAGCGCTTCGCCTGCATGTCCGCATATTCTTTGCGCGCAAGAGCATCTTCGACCTGCGCTTCCGCAGCCTTTATTGATGCCTCGGCTCGGCTGATTGCCGCATCCAGCGACGCAATCCGATCGTTGAGATCCACCGGATCCATCTCGGCGAGAGCCTGGCCGGCGCTTACTGTATCGCCGACGTCAACATGTACCGCGCCGACACGTGCAGCGATGGTCGGGCCGATCTTGTAGGAAAAACGAGCTTCGACCGTGCCGATGCCGAAAAGAGCAGGCGAGATCGATCGGTTCTCGACGACGGCAGTCCTCACCGAAACGGGCGCCAGGGGGCCGGATCGAAGGACGACATAGCCGAACAGGGCGACAATCGGAACTGCAACGGCGAGAAGCATCAGGCTGCGGCGTTGAACAGACGGGAGCCTCATCGTGCCGCCTCCACGCATCGACGATAGGATGTGAAAGCTGCCGGGGCTGCCTCACGGATATTGGCTATTTCATCTGCGACTAACGCCCTGAAGACCAAATGCTGGATCGTTGCGATGAACAGGCGGGCGGCACTCTCCTTGTCCACTGTATTTCGAACTTCGCCGTATCGTTGCGCCTCTTCGATCAGACCCGAAATGCGCCCTTCGTATCGTCGAACAAAGACTTCGACCATCAGCTTAAGCGGTGACCGCTCCTTGGTTGCGAGCGTACCGAGTAGGGTGCGCGGGATGTGCGGATGCCCCGCGACATAGGCGATATCAGCCATAAACATTGCCTCGAGGGATTGCATCGGAGACGGGTTGGGGGGCGAGCGATGAATCATTTCGCCACCGCAGTATTGCGTCTGCAAAACAGTGCCACTTCCGCTTCGCTTCCGCGAATACGCGTCGCGTCGTCGACAAGGTGAGAGCGCATGATCACACTTTGGATCATGCTCACGCAGGCGCCAATTGCCCGGGCTTTGATGTCGGTGGGATTTTGTTCCGCAGCGAGGTCGAGCGCGGTTTCCGTCGCCACTTCACGGCGCTCCTCCGCTGAAAGATGGGTTGACCGTGGGATCATCGTAGGACTCCAAAAGATAGTGAGTAGTTACTATCTAATCGGAGAGGAGAGATCTTTCAAGAGGTTGGAGGCCTGGGAATGCCTACTGTCGTGGCGGTATCGAACGCGGCGTCTCTAAGTAGGTCTATATGCTGCATTCGGGCGATACCGGGAGGACTGGAATCCAGCCCAGACTGAGGAAGGGAAGATCGCAGACAGTTTCCTGCGAGGAGAGGAGACCGAGGCATGGTCGGACGGCAACGAATTATTGATAAGGTTGATCGTGTGGCACCGAAGCATTCCGCAATTTGTGCAGGAAGCGTCGTCCTCTGTCTCGGGTCAGCGCAAGCGCTTAAATCAGTTGTAGGCAGTCGTATCCCGCATCTTGGCGAAATCGAGTAACGTCAGTGTTTGGCATTCTGGTGAGAGCAGGAAGTTTCGGCCTTCGGGCGCTTCTTCGGGGGTTGCCGTCGCTCAACTCCTCCGCGACCCGGAGGAAGGCCAGTCGTATTTCCAATCCCGCCCAAGGTGCTGACAACCAAAGCCGCAGCGTGGAGGTGAGGGGCAACTAAAGCGTAGGGATGGTGTTGAGGGCAATTTTAGGCTCCGGAAGTCGATGGAGGACGCAGGAGATCGTCGGCCAATACGGCCGCGGGAAGATGCGTATCATCCTGAACATGACCCAGATTCGTACCGGGATTTCCCGCGGCGGCCGATCGCAGGGAGCACAATTGGTCAGGTGTGGAAAGCTAATGGATATCTCACCCCTGGACCAATGGTCAGATCGAACGAATGAACCGAACTATCAAAGAAGCGACTGTGAAACTTTACCATTACGACAGCCATACCCAGCTAGCCGCCCACCTCCATGACTTCGCCGACGCCTACAATTACGGTCGCCGACGGAAGACGCTGCGTGGGCCTGACACCCTACGAATACATCTGCAAAATCTGGGCAACAGAGCCAGAACGGTTTACACTCAATCCGCACCATCAAATGCCGGGACTAAAGACCTAGGCTCAGCCGGTGACGCGCGGCGAACTGGCGAAGATCATCCGCACCAAGTGCCTGGAACCCCGCTCGTGCGCCCTGTCCTCGTCGTGCTGAGCCTTTCCGGTGCGCTCGCGCTGACCGCCTGCCAGTCCGACACCCCGCGGCGGGATTCTGCTCGGCTACAAGTTCTAGCACTTTAAGCCAAAGATGGCTCCTTCCGTCTTTCTGCACGCTTTTTTGCACACCCTTTGAGGCAGATCAATGCTCGGAAAACAGAACCGTACATTAATTAAAATTAGCGGCTCTTAATGGAATCGACTGGTTGCCCCCGAGCCGGCGGGAGAGGCAAGCTCGAGGGCTCATCCGGGTAAAGGGCTGTCCATCAGATCAACAAATCGAGGGAGGTCTGAAATGCCGACGAAATCCCAGCTTCTATGGATGTACGAGGTCATGGAAAAGGCGCGGTACTATGAAGACACTATGGCCGCCGCCTACATGGAAGGGAAATCCCCGAAATTCGACATAGGTGCGGGTCCGTTGCCTGGTGAAATGCATCTCGCTGCTGGTCAGGAGCCGTGCGCGGCTGCTGTTTGTGTCCATTTGCGTAGCGACGATACTGTGACGGCAACCCATCGGCCCCACCACGCCGCCATTGCCAAGGGCGTCGATCTCAAGAAAATGACGGCTGAGATTTTCGGTAAGGCAGCCGGGCTTGGCGGCGGTCGCGGCGGCCACATGCATCTTCTAGCTCCCGCTGTCAACTTCGTCTGCAGTGGCATCATCGGCGAAGGAGCGGGGCCAGCAGTTGGCGCAGCGCTGGCCGCCAAGCTGAAGGGAAGCGACGCCATCGCGGTATCGTATCTTGGTGAAGGAGCCGCCAACCAAGGCGGGGTTCATGAATCGCTCAATCTTGCCGCCCTATGGAAACTGCCGGTCATTTTCATAATCGAGGACAATGGCTGGGGAATCTCTGTTCCAAAATCCGCCTCGACTGCCGTTGCGGACAACAGCGTGAGGGCCGGGTCCTACGGCATTCCGGGTTCGCATGTCGCCGACAACGATACGCTGATGCTGTTCGACGTTGCGGAGCAGGCCGTCAATCGCGCCAGGAGGGGCGATGGTCCGACGCTGATCGAAGTGGAGACCTATCGCTATTACGGCCACTTCCAGGGCGATCCCGAACTCTATCGCCCGAAGGGCGAGGTGGCGGAGCTGAAAGCCAAGGATCCGATTGCGCGGCTTCGCCGGCAGATCATCGGACAGGGTGTGACTGAGGAGGAAGCCAACGAGGCAGTGAGCAAGGCAAGAAGGGAAGTCGATGAGGCCTTCGCCTTTGCCCGGGCGGCAGCCTATCCCGCTCCGAGCGACGCCCTGACCCAGGTCTTCGCCTGACTGATCTTTCCCTGCCAAGGAGGAAACTATGTCTAGCAATCGCATCATGACTGTTTCTCGGGCGATCTCCGAAGCGATCGCGCAAGAAATGCGCGCCGATCCCAGCGTCTTCATTATGGGTGAGGATATTGGCACCTATGGCGGCATTTTCGGCGCCACGACTGGCCTTCTGGCCGAGTTTGGCAAGGAGCGCGTCCGCGACACGCCGATTTCGGAAACCGGCTTCATCGGCGCTGGCGTCGGCGCCGCCATGGCGGGCATGCGACCGATCGTCGAACTGATGTTCGTCGATTTCTTCGGCGTCTGCATGGACGCGATATACAATCTTGCCGCCAAGAACATCTATTTCTCCGGCGGCAATTGCAAAGTGCCTATGGTCATCATGACCGCCACGGGCGGCGGATATTCCGATGCTGGCCAGCATTCGCAAACCCTGCACGCGACCTTCGCCCACTTGCCTGGCCTGAAAGTGGTCGCGCCGTCCAACGCCTACGACGCCAAGGGGCTGATGATCTCGGCCATCCGCGATGACAGCCCTGTGATGTTCATGTTCCATAAGGGGCTACAGGGGCTGGCCTGGATGGCCTCCCCCGAAGGGGCTGCTTCCGAACTGCCGGAGGAGGCCTATGCCATTCCGTTCGGCGAAGCCAAGGTGGTGCGGCCGGGCAAGGATGTCACGATCGTCAGCCTTAGCATGATGGTGCACAGGTCACTCGATGCTGCGGCGGAACTGGCGACGCAGGGCATAGAGGCGGAGGTAATCGACCTTCGCACCATAGTGCCGCTCGACCGCGAGAAGGTGATCGAATCGGTTCGCAAGACCGGCCGGCTTGTCGTTGTCGATGAAGACTACAAGAGTTTCGGCCTCACAGGCGAAATTATCGCCACCGTCGCCGAGGAGGATCCCACGCTTTTAAAGGCGGCACCCCAGCGTCTGGCTGTTCCCGATGTGCCGATCCCCTATAGCAGGCCGATGGAACAATACGTCCTGCCATCCGCTGACAAGATCGTCGCGGCCGTGCTGACGACGATGAAGAAGGGGGCTTGATTTGGCTGACATCAGGATCGCACCCGACCTGTGGGATGCCAACGTCAATCCGGAAGGCATCATCGCAAACTGGTTCTATGCGGATGGCAGCACCGTCGCTGCGCGCGCAACCATCGCAGAGTTGATGGTGGAAAAAACCACCTTCGACATTGCGGCGCCATCGGCTGGCATCCTGCACATCGCCGTCCCTAAGGACGGCGCTGTGAAGCCGGGAACGGTGATCGGCACCATTGATGCGGCCTGATCGTCTCGCCCGGCCCCTGGCGGCGGCCATTGCCGCCGCTGCCAGGGTTCACGGTCTCACCATCGATCCGTGCGTGGAAGGTTTCACGACGGCGGCGGAGGGACTTGAAAGGCAGGAACGGCTTTCCGACGAGATCGATGACGGTTGCCGTTTGCGCACCCTCCTTTGGCAAGTGCCGCAGGCTCTCACTGTCGGACGCTCGGACACGCACCTGCCTACCTTCGCTGCAGCAACGCAACGACTGGCGGCGGAAAACTGGCCTGTCGTTGTCCGTCGCAGCGGCGGAGCCGCTTGTCCCGTTTCGCCAGGTACGTTTCAGATTGCCCTTGCCCGCACTGCGGGAGCTGATTTCGCCATCGATGCTGCCTATCGCGAATTCTCGACGATGATTGGCGACGCGTTGGCTTCGATCGGCCTCGTGGCGACGATCGGCGAAGTGGCCGAGGCTTTCTGTCCCGGCCGCTTCGATATTCAAATCGACGGTCGTAAGCTAGGGGGAGTTTCGCAACATTGGTGTGAGAGAAACGGTCACAGGATCGTAACGACTGCGGCATCGTTCGTCCTTGCTGAGGATCTACCGGAACTCACGCGGGCCGTAAATCTCTTCTATGAAAGCGCAGGAGGTGCGAAACGTTGCTCGGCTAACGCCGTTATCAGTTTGGACCTCGCGCTCCGGGACTTTGGATCAAAGCCGAATGTACTTTGTCACAGAGCCGATAAGATGGGTTAGGCGCCGCTGATCTGCTCGGCCGACAACGTCAAGGGCCGCCTCGCCCGCGCATACCGTCTCGAGCCTACCGAGCTCCTGAGTGGTGGAATCAATTTGACCCCTATGGCCTTGTCGATCCGCGTGCCGGCGCGACCGTCCAGGATGGCGATGGCATCCTCCAGCCGGCCAATTCCGGTGAAGCCGCCGGTGTCGGCGAAATCACCGGCAGCGACGATCTTCGGGCCCATTGACCCTGCGGGCGCGCCAAAGGCGCGGGCCTCGTCCGGGGACATTTGGGCAATCGGCTCGGCGTTCGCGCTGCCGAAACCGCGGTAGACCGCGTCCACATCGGTCAGCAACAACAA